>CAYYPJ010000096.1:0-9478 GCA_964473495.1 uncultured Spirochaetales bacterium | reverse complement strand
TGAGAGTATGAATGTACTGCAAAACTTTATTGTATTTGAAGGCCTTGACGGAGCCGGCACAACGACACAGGCAAAACTTCTGACTGAATACCTCAGGAAGCAAGGGAAAACGACTTATTTGACCTGCGAACCAACAGATGCACCTATAGGTAAACTGATAAGAGATATCTTATCTGGTAAGAAAAAGGTTACTTCACGTGCATTAGCGATGCTCTATGCGGCAGATCGTGATGATCATCTTTATGGTTCGAATGGTATTATTGATAGTTTGCATACACATTCTTTTGTTATTTCAGATCGGTATTTCTACTCTTCGGTTGCCTATCAGTCTATTCATACTCCGATCGAAGAGGTCCTGTCATTCAATGCTGCCTATCCTGACCCTATGATCATCTTTTATATCGATACACCGGTACAAGAATGTTTGAAACGTATAGAAGAAAATAGAAGTACAAAAGATATTTTTGAGTATGAGCAGTTTCAACAAGCCGTATATGCTAACTATGAGTCCTCTTTATCACAGGTTCCGGACGGTGTGAATCTCTATAGGGTCGATGGTATGTTATCGATCACAGAGATCCGTAAGAAAATAAACGCATACATAAATCAGGTAATCAACATCGCATCTCCATAGGAGAAGAATCTATATCTTTGTTCTATTGCCTCTTTATATGCACAGAAGATGTGGTCTTTCCCAGCCATAGCTGACACAAGGACCAGCAGAGTCGATTCTGGAGTGTGGAAGTTCGTTAAAAGCTGATCCACTACATGAAAAGAATACCCCGGGCGAATAAATATATCTGTTGAATGCTTACCTGCTTCTACTTCTCCAGTATCTTCATTGTATGCTGACTCTAAAGTTCGTACTGATGTTGTACCAACAGCAAGTATAGGCTTACCGCTCTCCCTCTGTTCATTTATCAGTATCGCTGTCTCTTGAGATATTTCATATGATTCTGTATGCATGACATGTTCATCAATACTTTTGCTTCGTATCGGGAGAAACGTCCCTAACCCAACATGGAGCGTGACCGGTACAATTCTGACCCCTTTGTCCTTCAATTCTCTCATTATCTCATTGGTCATATGCAGCCCTGCAGTAGGAGCGGCAACAGACCCAATCTCTTGTGCATATACTGTTTGATATCTATTGGCATCTAAGAACTCATCTTCACGTTTAATATAGGGAGGAAGCGGTACATGCCCAAAAGATTCAAAAAAATCTTCAGTGAGTTTTCTGCTGGTCTCTAATATCTTTGTGTTCCCCTGATCTTCTATGAGTTTTGCTGTTATAGTATCGTCAAAGAAGTATGTACGTCCTACTTTCTGCCGTTTAGACTTCGTAGCAATCGTTTTCCATCGTCTATCATCAAGTTGTTCAAGGAAAAGGAACTCAACGGTACCTGAGAATTCAGTTTTTGCAAACACACGTGCCTTTCTGACTTTAGAGTTATTGATGACTATTAACGTCTCGGCAGAAATCTTCTCAATGAGATGATCTATTGTCGTATGGGTGCAATCCCCAGTATTCTTATCGAGGATGAGTAATTTACTTGTGCCTCGCTTATCTGCAGGATATTGTGCGATGAGATCTTCTGGAAGATCAAAATAGAAGTCGCTGGTTTTCATCTGTTTTCTTATGCTCTCTTTGTACTAATTTGTAGGCCTTCTCCGTCACCATTCTGCCTCTTGGCGTTCGTTTCAGGTATCCCCTCTGTATCAAATAAGGCTCATAGAAATCTTCTAATGATTCCATCGCTTCGCCAACCGATATAGCAAGTGTCTCTGCACCAACTGGTCCGCCGTTATAGTAATCGATGATTGTTTCCAATATTTTCCTATCCAGTGAATCCAATCCATTGAGATCAATACCTAATCGTTTCAAACCATCATCTACTATGTCAGTCGTTATAACTCCATCACCAAGGACTTCAGCAAAATCACGCAGCCGTTTCAATAACCTGTTCGCTATTCTTGGTGTTCCCCGTGAACATCTTGCTAATTTGACTATAGCCTCATCATCTATATCAGCCTCTATGATTCGAGCAGATCTCTTTATGATATGCTGCAATTCTTCTTCTTTATAAAAACCGATCCTGGTAGTGATACCAAATCGTGTAAAGAGCGGTGCTCCGACCATCCCTGCTTTTGTAGTAGCCCCTATCATAGTGAATCGGGGAATCGGTACACGAATAGTTCTGGCTGCAGGTCCCTGACCGATAACCCAGTCAATCTCAAAGTCTTCCATCGCAATATACAGCATCTCTTCAAGAACCGGACGCAGCCTATGAATCTCATCTATGAAGAAGATACTCCCCTCTTTGATGGTGGTTAATATTCCTGCAAGATCTTTTGGCTTCTCAAGTGCAGGAGCAGAGGTCAGCTTTATCTCTGTATTCATCTCATTAGCAATAATAGATGCAAGGGTGGTCTTCCCCAGTCCCGGAGGACCGCTGATGAACACGTGGTCTAAGGATTCGTTTCGTTTTTTTGCTGCTGAAATAAAAACCTGCAGATTTTCTTTTAACTCTTTTTGCCCTTGGAAATCCTTAAGGAACTTCGGGCGAATAAGGATATCCTGGTATTCAGAATCTTCATCCTGGTGTGTTGTTGAAACAATTCGTTCTTCCATTTATGCCAACTTAATCATTGAGGCCTTGAACAGCTTCTCTTCTAATATACGTTCGTCATGTTCTGTATCTTTAAGCTCCTGATAACTCTCTTCAACAGCCTGTTTTGCAGCTTTCTTATCATATCCCATCTCAGTTAATGCATGTATCAATTCTCTGCATAACGGAGATAGACTTCCTGATATCTTTTTTGATGTGATGGAATCAGAGAAGACCTCCAGCTTGTTTCGCAGTGTTAGTATCATCTTCTGAGCAGTCTTCTTTCCCAGTCCCGGAATCCGTATAAGACGATCAACATCACCAGCGTCAAGTGCTATTATCAGGTCTTTAACATCAATTCCAGAGAGAATCTTCACCGCCTGTTTTGGCCCAATCCCCTGGACTCTTGTGATTTCAAAGAACATCGATCGTTCGTCTCTTGTTGAGAATCCATAGAGCTTCATACTATCTTTCTTATGTTGGAGATAGATGAACAAATCTAAGGCTTCCTTATCTTCTGCAGCAAGATTACTTAAATGTGAACTAGTCGCTGAGGATATAACACAAGAGAAATCAATGCTCTCGGTTCCAATAATAACCATGTTTTCTTCAAGATAGACCATTTTACCATGGATAGCATCAATCATATATTCCTAACCTCTGCTTACCTTCTATCTGGGTATAGTGGCAGATAGCAATTGCCAATGCATCAGCAGCATGATCCGGACGGGGAATCTCAGAAAGGCCTAATAACACTTTTACCATCTCCTGTACTTGAATCTTCTCTGCCCGGCCAAAACCGGTTATGGTTGTCTTTATCTGCAGAGGTGAATATGTCGTGGCGGGTACTCCCTGCACAGCAGCCACATAATAGATGGATCCTATTACTTTTGCAACAGATATAACACTGCTCTTGTTCTTATAGTAATAGATATCCTCTATGCATAATTCATCGATAGGAAAACGTTGGAACAGTGCCCTGCATGAAGATGCCAAAAACTGTATCCGTTCTTCAAGGGTATGGGTCACATCGGTTTTGATAGTACCATATCCTCCCATATGCAGATGTTCCGATTTAGCCGTTATAACGCCCCAACCCAAGTTTGCAAGACCTGGATCTATCCCTAATATGGTCATTTATGACTCTTCAGGATCAAAATCATCAGGTATATCTAAATTTGTATAGACAGCCTGCACATCGTCAATATCTTCCAGTCTTTCGATCAGATGGATTGCCTTAGCGGTCTTCTCAGGGGTAAGCTTTACCATAGTATCCGAGATCAACGCTACTTCAGCAGACACCTCTTTCATACCCTGGCTCTGTAGTGTTTCAAGTACTTCTGCAAAATCATCAGGAGCAGTCAAGACTTCTATAACAGAGCCTTCATTCTTAACATCTTCAGCACCTACGTCTAAAGCGACTTCAAAGATTTTCTCTTCAGTATATTCACTACTGTCATACGAAATAATCCCTTTACGCTGAAACAAATATGATACACATCCAGTTTCTCCAAGGTTCCCGCCTGACTTTGTCAGCGTGCTTCGTACATCTGCTGCTGTTCTATTCCTATTGTCCGTCAGGGTGTCTATCATGATCGCAACGCCGCCAGGTCCATATGCTTCATAGTTCAACTCCGTGTACTCGACCCCCTCAAGCCCCCCAGTACCTTTCTTTATGGCTCTCTCAATATTGTCTTTCGGCATATTCTCAGATTTCGCCTTCAGAACGGCTGTTCGTAAGCGAGGATTAGCTTCAAGTTCTCCACCGCCTATCTTAGCAGCAACAGTAATCTCTCTGATGAGTTTAGTAAAAATCTTTCCTCTTTTTGCATCTAATGCACCTTTCTTGTGCTTTATAGATGACCATTTACTATGTCCAGACATACAGTCTCCTTATTATTGTACAGTACCTCACCTATCGAATCTTCAGAAAATATCATAGCTTAAAAACTGGTGTCAAGTACCATGTGATAGCTGCCTTCATATGAATCAATATCAACAAACATATCAATAAGGATCGTGTTGAGAGTTCTCATTCCCTCTTTAGTGACTGCCAAGTGCTTCTCTGTACTCGTAATACACCCCCTTTCATTCCATGTCTGCAAGCTTGTTTCTAATAATTTCAAAAGATCCATTCCAAAGATTCTTTTCACCCGTCCCAAAGAGACCCCTCTGTCAGTCCGCAGGCCCATGATAAGGATCTCTTCCAGGAACTCTTTGGCTGAAAGCATATTCGCAGTATATATCTTATCACTGAATAATGTATTTTCATATGCATAAGCGAGCATATTCTTGCTGCCTGTGATACGCATAGGACCTTCTTCTGTATATAGTGTCGATACCGCTCCGGCACCAATTCCAATATAGGGGAGCATCTTCCAGTAGTGTGAATTGTGCAGACACTCTTTGTCTGGTTGTGCATAATTCGATATCTCGTAGTGTGAATACCCTAAAGACCGTAAGAGCTCTTCTGATGAAGCAATGTCTATCAATACATTCCCATTGTTGTCAGTATGCAACTTTCCCTGCCTGTATAACCTTTTTTTCAAGGGGGTACCATCCTCAATAATAAGATCATAGAGGGAAAGATGATCTGGTCGTACAAGCGAATAGATCTGTTCAATATCTTCAATTGTATCAGTAAATCCTTGTTCTGGTATCCCTTGAATGAGATCGATATTCAGTGAGAAATTATCACGAAAAGAAGAAAAAGCTGATAACCCTGAAAGGGTCCTTTCTCGTGTGGTGTTTCTCCCTATCATGAGAAGATTCTTCGTATGCAGCGATTGGACCCCTAAGCTGATACGATCGATATAGGAAACAGTATTCTCCAACATATCCAGATTCAATGTATCAGGATTCATCTCTATAGTCATTTCTTGTGAACTGCCGTTTTTTGAGGAGGCATGCACAATGCGTAAGAGGTTCTCGACACCAAGAAGACCAGGATTACCTCCCCCGATGAATATAGTATAGAATGCCTTGGCATATATGTCAGAAAGGTGATCAATCTCACGACATACATTGTTCACATATGCATCAATAAGCTCTTTTCTTATTTCTGTCTGAGAATAGAAATCACAATAATCGCATTTTTTCACACAAAACGGTATATGGACATAGAGGGATAATTCACCAAATTCATGGGCATGTGTCAATGCATCCTTAATAATCAATGAAGGATGCCCACCCGTGATATCGGCCAGAATCTAAAGATCGCTTTCCCCAACATTTCCTTGGCTGGGATTGGCCCGAAATATCTGCCATCTCCGGAATTGTCTCTATTATCACCAATAGGAAGGATATACCCTGCCGGCAGATAAAAACCGTTAGTATAGCGTGTGAGTTCAGAACGAACGGTATCATCTTGAGGATCTATCTTTGCCCTCATGGTATAATACGCCTTATAGATATGATAATAGTCCTTCAAAGAAGAACTACTTGAATTTGCAAGCTTCTGGAGATCCACCGGGACTTGTATACCCTCTTTTTCATATGCCTGCATCTGTGCATATGCGGTGAATGCAGTATAATCCTCATCGGTAAAGGTTCGTTTATGAAATACTGTGAGACCTGCATCAGCTCTAAAGGTCTCTTCATCTACTGATCCTCTATATCCTATCGGCCTGATAAGAATATTCCCCTGATCAAAAGTTATCGTATCTCCGGGATATCCAACTGCTCGTTTTACATAAAGCTGGGCACGGGGATTACCATTCTCATCCTTATCAATATTGACCAACGAAAGTGTGATCATATAGATGATTCGATTCATTACATCAAATACAGGCCCGCGTGAAACATAGTTAGGATTCTGGAAGATGATGATATCATCTCTTTTCGGATCGTTGAAATCAAGGATCTTTGGCCCATCAGGGTATATCTCTGGTCCGAATATAGCCTTGTTCACAAAAACACGGTCTTTTATCAATAGTGTGTTTTCCATCGATGATGAGGGGATCTGATACAGTTGGAATATAAACTGATTGATAATAAACACAATGACAACGGCCCAGAGAATAGCTTCGACCCATTCCCGAACGGGTCCTTTCTTTTTATTCTTCTCTGCGGTTATTCGTTTCTTTGCTTTTCTGATAGTCAAACAGTTCTCTGTCCATTTCACTATGTGTTCACTTCTGATTTTCATTGAATAAAACCTATCACAATAGCTTTCCATTGACAAGTTAATTACACAACGATAATCTACCACCTATGAAGAAAGAAAAAATCACACCAGATGACCGGGTAACTTTACATCCTATCTTTGGCATCAAACCAATACGATATATCCCAATACTCTATTTTATAATTCTTCTGCTCATCTTATTCTCACTTTTGATTCTTCCGGGGATTATTCATAATGGTTCATATGTTACCATATCTTCTCAGGTCCCTCATGCTGCTCTTTGGGTAGATGGAGTCTATAGAGGAGAAGCGGGATATTCTTACTTTATTCAAAAAGGTGATCATGACATAGTGGTCAAGAAACCCTATTTCTCTGAGGCTGATCTTGGTATTGTCACGGTACCTGGACATTTGTTTGGTTCTCTTTTCACAAAAAAGAAAGTCTTCTTGGATGCAGAACTGAGTATCGCTGATCTGAAGGAGTATCTTTCATGGCGGCTTCAGGATGTTGCCAGATGGGCACCTATAAAGAATTACAGTGAGACCTACTTCTATCCTGAGATCTTTCAAGAGGTATCTCAGGATATTCAGAGTATCACAGATCAGTCTTCCCCTTTGATCAGGGAGTTCTTTCAAGTCTCGTTAGGATTTATAACTTCTGATGATATGTTTCAAGATTATCAAAGATCATTGGATCTTCTTCAAAATGGTACAAGGTCTTATATAACCTCGTTGAATGCCTATAAGCTTATTGTTGAGAAGTTCTCCAAACAAAGTATCTCCTCTCTTGATACGATGATACATACAGCTCCGACTCACATCGAGGGTCCTCTATATCAAACTCTGCATATCCTTGACGACACCTATTTGATCATACCTGATATTGACCAGATTCTTCTTGGTGATACAGATGGTACGGCATTATTCACTGATCTGCCCTACAGTATGCATCTTTCTTCTTATGGGCTCTCAACTACGGAGATTACGGAAAAACAGTATGCTGCCTTTGTGGATGAGAATCCATACTGGAATAAGAACAATAAGCCATCATTGATCAAGGAGAAACTTGTCGATGAGGGTTACCTGGATCAGATAACTCTTACAGATCCTACTGATAAGCCTATACGAAGTATCTCCTATTATGCAGCAATGGCCTTTTGCGACTGGAAGACAGCTAGACTTCATGATAAGGGACTCCATTATAGTGTTACCCTGCCGACCGAGGCACAGTGGGAGGCCGCTGCTAAGCTCTACAATGCCGATGATTCATATACCGACCATCTACTGATCGTGGATCGACCGGGTAAAGAGTTGTTTGGTATGCTTGGAAGTCTCTGGGAAATCACTTCGTCCCCCTACCTCGCAAATCACCATATCCTCACTTATGATGACTTTAACCTTGCCGATATGAAAGTTACTCTCCCACATGCACAAATTGTGGTAAAGGGCGGCAGTTATGTGAATAGCCCTGTGCATTCCTATGCCCGTGGAGCATCGAATGCCGGAAGCTGTTCACAGTATAATGGTTTTAGAACACTTGTGAAGGAAACGAAGTAATACAATATGGATAGTAACATAAAAATCATACAAAAGAACAAGAAAGCCTATTTCAACTATGAGATACTAGAATCTCTTGAGTGCGGTATTGTGCTCGAAGGTACTGAGGTCAAATCCATCCGAAGGAGTAAATTCTCTTTTGGAGATGCATATGTCAGGATCATAGATAACCAACTTATTCTTAAAGGTTTTCATATATCATCGTATAGCTTTGGGAATATTCATAATCATGAACCTGATCGTGACCGTGTACTGCTTGCATCAAAGCATGAGATCAAGCGTTTACGCAGAAAAGTTGATGAAAGGGGTTTTACCCTTATTCCTACGAAAATCTATTTCAAACAGAGTCTTATTAAGATTGAGATATCTCTTGGAAGAGGGAAGAAACTTCATGATAAGCGAAATGTGATACGTGAACGTGACCTGAAGCGGGATGCACAGCGTCTATTAAAACATTGATTTCTCCCAATAACTTTGTCATTAACTCTTTCCTTTTCCCTCATTTAAGAGTATTATCTTTTTGCACCATGGGGGGTGCACTGGTTTCGACTATCGGATTGTTAGTCGCATGGTTGCAGCGGAGTCGTCAAACTCCTAAAAATGACATTTTATAACTGCTGAAGATAACAACGAAGCAGACTTTGCTTTAGCAGCGTAAATACGCTGTGACGGATACGATGAATGCCGTTCTGAGTTCATCGATATCTGTAACAACCTCAGGACTTACCCTCATATATGCCGATGATATGATAGGGACATTGTATCGGATGTAGCGATATTGCAGTTGGTTCCATGGCTAATATATCGTGAAACTTTACACGGAAATAAGCTTGTAGATGTCATGCGATGGCCCGGTAGGACGCGGGTTCGATTCCCGCCACCTCCATCATAAGAAAAAGATGACCCGTCTCTCCAGTATCATTCTCGGGTACGACGGGTTCTCTATCTTCTCTGGTGTCCATAGGGTTTTGACTGTCTTACCATCTTTCCTTGACCGCTCTCCATCCTCTATGTTCTACTCTATTCTCCCACCATTCGTTCTCTGTCTATACAGGTATCCTCTGTTTTCTCAGGACAGTTCCCATGACGAGTCCTTTAGTAGGGGGGTGTAAAATACTTTACTATACTAATAACCCAAATTCCCCCCAGAGTTTTACATGGTTACTCAAACCGGCCAAGATATATTG
>CAYYPJ010000095.1:0-9496 GCA_964473495.1 uncultured Spirochaetales bacterium | reverse complement strand
CATCAAGAGAGTTGAAGAAAGAAGATACGATAATCAAAGTCGGGAATATAAAGATTGGCGGTAATCGGGTGGTTGCAATAGCAGGTCCCTGTGCAGTAGAGTCTCGGCAGCGGATGATTGATATTGCAGAGGCTGTAGCTTCTGCTGGTGCAGTTATGCTTCGCGGAGGAGCTTTCAAGCCGAGGACTTCTCCTTACGCATTTCAGGGACTTGGAGAAGAGGGACTGATCTACCTCAAGGAGGCAGGAGAGAAGGTAGGGCTTCCGGTAACAAGTGAGATTGTCAGTCATCAGTATGTTGATATGATGCGTGATTATGTCGATGTGTATCAGATCGGTGCAAGGAATATGCAGAACTTTGAACTTTTGAAGGCAGTGGGCAGAACCGGGAAGCCGGTCCTTCTTAAGCGAGGGATGGCTGCTACTATAGAAGAATGGCTTATGGCCGCTGAATATGTTATGTCCAATGGTTCTGACAATGTTATCCTATGTGAACGCGGTATACGTACCTTTGAGCGGTATACGAGAAATACACTGGATCTAAGTGCTGTACCTGTAGTGAAGAAGTTGAGCCATCTTCCTATCATCGTGGATCCGAGTCATGGTACCGGTTTACGGGGGAAAGTGATCCCAATGGCTTTAGCTGCGATTGCCGCAGGGGCTGACGGTGTGATGATCGAGGTGCATACAGAACCGGAGAAGGCCCTATCAGATGGTCCCCAATCACTCTATCCTGAGCAGTTTGAGAAGTTGATGCGTGACATAGAAGCTCTTGTCCCCGTCGTGGGGAAGTCAATTGAGACACTGCCGATGCAGCGGCAGAATAAAGAAGTGATCCTGAATCTTAAGAGTTCAACTGAGACTACTTCAAGCGGTATGCTGCAAGCTGCATTTCAGGGAGTTCCCGGGGCATACAGCGAATTAGCTCTTAATAGGTTCTTTGACGGTGATATTAAAGCAGTGCCATGTCATACTTTCAAAGAAGCTTTCTCCTCAGTCATGCATGGGAATACTGCATTTGGTGTTATTCCGGTAGAGAACTCATTAGCCGGAACGATCAACGATAATTTTGATCTGTTATTGAGACATCCGGATATCATTGTGATAGGAGAACAGCAGATACGTATTATTCATAATCTCATCGGATTAGAGGGAACGAAGATCGATGCTATCCGTAAGATATATTCTCATCCGCAGGGGCTCGCCCAATGTACAGAGTTTTTTGATTCCCATCCTCAGATAGAACAAGTCCCGTTCTTTGATACTGCCGGCGCTGTCGCATATGTGAAAGAACTGCAGGATCCAAGCTGTGCTGCAATAGCGGGAACACCTGCGGCTCAATATTACGGGTTGTCTATTCTAAAAGAGGGTCTTGAGACGAACCCAAGGAACTATACACGTTTTTATATCATCACAAGAGATGTATATGCTAAAGAACTTACACCAAACAAGAAACCAAATCGCGGGGTTATAGTCTTCTCGACTCCTGATAAGCCCGGAGCTCTGTTTGCCGTCCTGCAGATATTGACCGATCATGGATTGAATATGAAGAAACTGGAATCACGTCCTATTCTTGGAAAACCCTGGGAATACATGTTTTTTGTCGAGACGGAGATCCCGGACCTTGATGAATTCTATCTGGCAGTTCATCAACTGAAGGATATCTGTGCTACTTTTAGAGTCTTAGGGACTTTCGATTCAGGCAGGTAAGGCTAATATATATGGGAGAGAGTACTCGATTTATTCCTGAAAAACTTGTCATAGGAGTCTTATCGACCCGTTCGAATCGTCATGGAGAATTGATCTCTGCTATTGAGAAAGACTTCGGTGTGACTGAGAAGATCTACGGGCCTTATCCCTTCACCTTTACTACCTACTATACTGAAGAGATGGGCAGTGATATAGAGCGATACTTCTATGTCATGAAGGAACTGGTATCTCCCGATGCTCTCTCTGATATTAAGCTTGAGACGAACAGGATCGAACAGACCTTCATGGAGGATGGGAAAAGAAAGATAAATCTGGATCCCGGGATCCTCTCTGCTGACAGGTTTATCTTAGCGACCACAAAAGGCCGCGGACATCGAATACCTCTTCAGAAGGGTATTTATGGAGAGATCACACTTATGTATATGTGTAAAGAGTTCCAGATTTTACCATGGACGTATACAGATTTTGCGACTGATACATATAGATGTCTCTTAAAAGAGATACGAAAAGCTTACCTATCACAGCTGCGGCAGCATAGTTGAAGCAGACAGACTTTTATACCGTTTATTTCCAGTATGAAGAAAGATCGAATATGTTATATTTCACTTGCATGTCTGCTCCTCATGATCTGCTCATGTACCATGACCGATGAGCACTATGAGGTTGAGGTCCATTTCAATGAGCGGTCTCCATGGGAAAATGCTATTGGTTCTCGCCTCTGGTATAAAGTGCAGTATCTTTCAGATGATGGAGCTATAGAAGAGGTCTATATCCCGGAATTCCTTGACCATTTCACCCTTGTCATACCCAAAGGTCTGCCCTGTATCGTTGCGGCGTTTCCTTTGGGACAGTATGCTCCGCTCGGGATCTCCGTCCACCCCGACTTGTCGGATTGCCCTATCCGTGACGGTCGGATATCTCTTGGGCTTTCCAGCAAGAACGGAGATGTTGCAGCAAGATTGTTAGAGTATCACAAGCAATTTGCCGAATTCTTTTCTCAGATGGATGTTGAACTGCTCTCGGATACAATATGGCAGGAAACTCAGGGAAGACCATGGGCAGTCGATTGGGGAAATCTCTATTATGATCTGCAGTTCAGTGACGACGGCATAAGACCTATGAAGATGAACCGATATTATGCTGTCACCGTGCCTGATGCTGCAGGCGGGTACTGGATCTGTGATCATAGAGGTTTACCGATAACAAGTGCCAGAGATGGAGGAGGTCCTCTCTGTGTTGATCTTCCAGTCGGAGAGTATGTCTTTCTTAATCCAGTATGCAATGAGTATCTGATTTCTGTAACAGTCTCTCCGGATGCTGAATGCACCTATAGTAGAATTCCAGTTTCCAGATATCTGTATTGGACGCCAAGTCTTTGATTATGAACAGTCTTTTCTGTTAGATATGCAGAACTAATAAAAAAGAGAAGTGCGATCCTGCAGATTCTTTGGGTGTATCTGTTTGCTCTGAGTGTTGCTGTTTTTCTCCTCTATCGGATCTGTACAAGTCCCCGAGTGTTGATTCTCGGAGACTTGCATTCTATTGGTCCTGGTTGTTTCCCTGAGTGTTCGTCTGATCGTGAATAGGGATGTCGGATGGAAGGATCCTCTCAGGAGGATTGAAGATATGCAGGATTTCTTCACCGGAGGTGTGAATACTTCTTTACATATGACTGCAGGAGCTGTGATAATCCTCTTTAGGATCATCTTTCCCATATCGCAGATGAACAAATAAGACGATTCAGGGAAAGGGCATCAGACCCTGCCGTCATACATACCAAGCTCCGGCGGTATTCGTGTCATCCGAACTGTCCTGGGGAGAATCTCTTTTGGATCGGATTACAGCTCAATGTTTTGTCCGCTGCAGGGATGATGACTATCATATTCCATTGCCCTATACTTATGCTGTTCTCAGAATACTCTGACCCTGCTATGGAACATAAAATTCTTTCTATCAGACCTGAATATCGTGAAGTACAGCAGAAGAGAGCAATGATGTTGTTACTTCCTTCGCGAAAAAGGGAATAAAGGAATATTTGTCTGATAGGCAGAATTATGGTATCATGCAGCACATGAGAATACGAACACGACTCATGATGTTTTCTTTCTTGTTCACCATTGGTGCATTGATGTTTACGGTTTTAGGTATAGCTACCATAAAACGAATTAATGCAATCAACAATGCCATAACAAAGGGTGTTGAATTACAAGTGAGTTCTCGTGATGTTCATAGTCTTATGAAAGATATGGTTTTTGATATCTTTGTCCCAAAAGTATATGGACAATTGAAATCTTTTACCTATTCTCCGAGAACCAATGTAACGGTTCGGGAATGGCGTAATTCTGTCAAAGTGTATGAGAATGCGTTCAGTGAGTTCATGCAGACAAAGGACCTGCTGGATATTAAAAGTGCTGAACTGCTGGATCAGTATGCTACTGCTAGTACAATGCATCAACATGTCCTGAAAAGGCTTGGTGATCTGAATGAATCAATTGAGATGCTGACAGACATATATGGTTCTCTGGATGAAAAACGATTTGATAAGATTATGAGTGATGATACGTTTATTCCTTTCTTTGAAGAATTTCGTGATACTTCATACTACTTTGTTGATAGCTTCGAAAGCTTTATGAATCACTTTATAAAAAAGTTTGGCATATACGCTGATAAGTTAGAATATGAGATTTATATCATCTATGGGTTATTAACATGCTTTATTACCTCCCTAGGGGTAACTCTATCGCTTATCTTCTCGAAAGATATTATAGGAAAGATAGATAAGGTAAAAGCTGCATTTGCAAGAATTTCTAAGGGGGACTTCTCTGTTCATATGGATATGAAGGGAAGTGATGAGTTTGCTGAACTTGCAGAAAATTTTAATGTGCTTGCTTTGGATCTGAAGGATAATGTTGAGACTATCCTGAGTCTGACGCAAGCAATAGGTGAGTCTCTTTCGGAAGATACTGATCTTGCAGAGCTCTTTTATGTCGTCGTCCATTCAGTGGTTCAGGAGACAGCAGTCGATTCGGCATTTATCCATATGCTTGGAACAGATTTGGGGAAGCCCGGTAATACTGTTTTGAAGCTGTGTGCTCAAGATGGGGCTGTGGATGATATAGATATTGGATCAATACAGAAGGATTTAGAAGAGGTCGTACAGACAGCGGAACAACATATGTTTAATCAGAATGAGTTATTCGGCAGACTAAAAGAGCTTAGTTCTCTCATAGTGATGCCCCTCATATTAAACAAAGAGGCTGTTGGGACTTTAACGGTTGCTATACATAGCCCAAATCCGTCATTTACCGATTTGGGCTTCACACGGCTCTCTATTTTTGCAGAGTTTGCATCACTTACTATGGATAACCACATAAAATATTCTGAATTGATCACAAAAGGTGAAGCAGAGTACCAGGCCCTGCAGTCACAGGTGCAGCCTCACTTTATCAATAATATTCTTAATGGATTTATTGGTCTCAACCGTATGGGTGAGAAACAGGGGCTTGAGAAATCAATAATTTACTTGAAAGAGATGTTGCAATACACACAGGATTCACGAAGGGACACTACCATAAGTGAGGAAATGTCGTTTGTTGAGAATTACTGTCTTCTTCAAAAACTTAGATTTGGAGAAAGATTGATGTATACTATTAAAATGCAGCCTGACTTGAAAACAGTCAATATCCCTCGATTGCTGCTGCAGCCGCTTGTCGAAAATGCAGTTATTCATGGTATAGAGGATCTGCAGGATAGAGTAAGTCTGCTGGAGGTTGAAGCCTTCAGTACTCTTAAGGATGGAAAGAAGATGGTTACGATAGTTGTTCGTGATAATGGTTTGGGTTTTGATATAGAGACTTTGCAGGAAAAAGAGCATATCGGCATCGGCAATGTTCGAAAGCGGTTCAAGTATGCATTCCCCCACTCTGCTTTTTATATTAAGAGTACTCCAGGAAAAGGAACCGAAATAAGGATAACATTTCATGATATGTATCATTGCAGATGATGAATATCTAGTCAGATTCAGTATCCTTGATATGCTCAATGAACTGAATAAGAAAGGATTTATCTCTATTAAGTCAATCAGGCAAGCATCAAACGGTGAAGAACTGCTCCGTATGATGCTTGAAGAACAACCAAACATTGTGTTTCTCGACATAAGGATGCCCGGTATTGATGGCCTTGAGGTAATGGAACAGGGGCGGCGGTTATCTCCTGACACCTTTTGGGTTGTTCTCTCAGGGTATACAGAGTTCGAATATGCAAAACGTGCTGTCACGTTGGGAGCTCTTGATTATCTTGTGAAGCCTGCTTCAGAAGAGGATATAGAACGTGTTGTTCATAAGGCTGCAAAAAAGATCATGGCTAAGAGAATACGCGATCAGGTCTCCTTAGAACGTTGTCTCCTTGGTATTTCCCATGGCACAGTATCGGAAGAGTATGATGCGTTCTTTACCGAGAAATGGGTCTTCACTGGAGAACTTATTATCATGGATACCCATCTGCTAATGAAAGAAGAATATATATTACAGCATACAGTGATTCATGAGATAAGGTCTTGGCTCAAAGATTTCTCTGATCCGGCATCTGTAGGAGGAGTGTCAGTTCTAGATGATGGCAATATAGTAGTGGTATTTGCTGCAAAGAGTCCATCGGCTGCAGAACAGGGATTGTCGGGGATACAAGTATACCTCAACAAAAAGTTTAATGTATTGGATACTCTCTGTACACAGCTTTTCAGCAACGGCTGTAATCAGTCATTGTCTGTTTTGCTAAAAGCACTCCAAAAACTCACAAAAAGCAGCTGGCTTCGCTTATTATATGGGCTTGGAGGTGTTGTTTCTTCTCATGAAATTGAGCATCGTCAACAACATATAACAGGTGATATGAGAATTCTTTTAAATTTCTACAGAATAATCAGTAAGAGTGAAACAGATCCTGCAACGGTAGTGTCTTGGTTTCAAAACCATCATAATGAGTGTATCGAAATCTTGAAAGAACCGTCTGTAGTGCGATTTCTGGAAATAAAAAGTGGATTAGAACTTTGTGAGAATCCGCCTGATAAGATTGTAACTGTATGTATAAACTGGGTCAAGGGATACAGCAATGCTGAAGATATCCATATTGATTCTCATGGAAAGAAGCGTTTGGTTTCAAAAGCATTGGAGATACTATCTCAACGATATACCGAGGAGGTAGGTCTTGCACAAATAGCAGATATGCTACAAGTCACTCCTAATTATCTTTCAACTGTGTTTCGTAAAGGTACAGGGGAGACCTTTACCCGCTATCTTACGCACTTGCGTATGGAAGAATCTGTAAGACTGTTACGTAAAAAGAACTTTACCATAAAAGAAGTGAGTTCTCAGGTTGGATATGGTAGCAGCCATCATTTTAACAAGGTCTTTAAAGAATGGTACGGGGTTAATCCCACAACATATATGATGCAGAAACGATAATCTCTTCTATATCGGAGAAATTGATACAATAATTGTAGATTTCGATACTCTCTGTTTGTATAAAGTACATGATACAATTACATTATCGAAAAAAAGGAGTGAATCTATGAGAAAAAAAGTGACATTGATTGTATTGATCATTGCAATCATCGCTTCCGGAATGGTGTTTGCTACCGGAACAAAGGAGATAGCCAAGGAGAATGAGAATCTACGATTGGTTCTGTTAGTTAAGAGTCTAGGGAATGGATTCTTTGAGGCTGTTGCTGATGGAGGGAAAGAAGCTGCTGAAGAACTTGGGAATGTTGAATCAATCTATCAGGGACCATCTACCGCTACAGCTGAAGGTCAGATTGAGATTATTGAGACATTGATTGCACAGAAAGTTGATGGGATCGCAATTTCTGCAAATGATAGAGATGCCTTAATACCTGTTGCAAAAAAAGCTATGAGAGCAGGAATAAAAGTTATCTCATTTGATTCAGGTATTTCCCCAGGGGGTAGAATTGTCGATCTGCTTCCATCTGATGAAGAACTTATTGGGCGACAACAAATTCAGTTGATTGCTGAACTGTGTGATTTTAAGGGGAAAGTAGCTGTCGTTTCTGCAACTTCACAAGCAACTAATCAAAATGCATGGATTGGTTGGATGAAAGAAGAGATTAAAAAACCCGAATATAAAGAAATGGAACTTGTTGAGGTTGTTTACGGTGATGATGCATCAGATAAGAGTTATAGAGAAGCTGTTGGACTTATGACGAAATATCCTGATTTGGCAGGGATAATCTCCCCAACAACTATTGGTGTTCTTGCGTCAGCAAAAGCTATTGAGGATGAAGGAAAAAAAGGTGTTGTACAGCTGACAGGACTTGGTCTTCCTTCTGAGATGAAACAATATATCGAGAATGGAACCTGTGGACAAATGGCACTGTGGAACCCTGTGGATCTTGGATATACAGCTACCTATATCTTGAAAGCGTTAGTTGAAGACGAAGCTGAGGGTAATCCTGGTGATGTGATTGATTGTGGACGAATGGGTGCAGTAAAAGTGGGTGAAGATGGAATAGCTGTTATGGGAACTCCCTTTGTCTTTAATGCTGATAATATTGCAAGATTTGCGGACATCTTTTAATAGTCACTAGTCAATGGTGTAATTGTATAAATAGAAAAGCAGGTTCTGATTTTCAGAGACTATCAGACCTGCTTATTACTATACTACTTAGAAACGTTTTGGTGAAGTTTCATGATAAGCCATACTTTCTATGATGAGAGGAGACTTCTTTGTCAGAGACAATCTTGGAAGTTAAAGATTTAACTAAATATTTCCCGGGAATCAAGGCACTTGATAAGATACATATGAAAGTGAGGACAGGAGAAGTCCATGCTTTGATTGGAGAGAATGGAGCAGGAAAATCTACATTAGTAAAAATTCTAACTGGTGTTTATACTCCGACTAACGGTGAGGTCCTCTTAGATGGGAGACCTTTGGTTTGCAAAAATGCGCTTGATGCTCAAGCGGCCGGAATTGCAGCGATACATCAGGAAGCTTCTATGTTCCCAGAATTATCAGTTACAGAGAATATCTACATGGGACATCATTTGGTACATCCGAAAACAAGAAGAATCGATTGGATGGGTATGCAGAGAGAGACTCAAGAGCTGCTTGATACCCTTGAACTGAATATTGATGGTAATACAGTTGTGAAGAATCTTGGAGTAGCACAGCGTCATATGGTTGAGATTGCTAAAGCATTATCACTTAATGCGCGTATTGTCATTATGGACGAGCCCACGTCGTCACTTTCACTGAGAGAGGTTGAAGACCTTTATAGAATTATAAGAAAATTGAAGCAGGCTGGAAAAGCAATCGTCTTTATTTCACATAAGTTTGATGAGATCTATGAGATCTGTGATTACTTTACCGTACTGCGTGATGGTGAGTATATAGGGGAAGGATATGTTAAAGATGTCGTCATCGATGATATTGTGACTATGATGGTTGGCAGAAGTCTTAATCAGATGTACCCAAAGAAGAAAGTTAAGATTGGGAAACCTGTATTGATGGTAAAGGGACTATCACAGATAGGATATTTCAAAGATGTTTCATTTACACTGCATAAGGGTGAGATCTTAGGTTTTTTTGGATTAATCGGAGCAGGACGCAGTGAAGTAATGCGTACAATATTCGGAATTGATAAACGCATTGAAGGAACCATTTACCTTGAGGGAATTGAGGTGCAGATTAGAAATCCATCAGATGCCATGAACCATGGTATGGCACTTGTTCCGGAAGACAGGCAGACTCAGGGGGTTATTCTGGAGATGAGTCTGTCA
>CAYYPJ010000094.1:0-9504 GCA_964473495.1 uncultured Spirochaetales bacterium | reverse complement strand
GATCATATCTTCGTATTTTTTCTTATTATAGAAACCTTTTAGTTTCTTCGCTAATCTCTCACGGCCTTTGTTGATATCACAAGGGTCGTACTGATAGGAGACAGCGACCGGAACTATGGCACATCCTTCAAGAAGTTCTTTGAAACTCATCCCTGAACTCTTCTGTGCTATATAGAGCATCTTTATGATTGCCGGGTTCGTGATATCAATACCGTCTTTTGCTCTGCCGCTTTTTTGTGCCACCCACATAGATTTATGACGATGTGCTATAGTCTCATAGAAGTAAGCAGATAATCGTTTTGACTCATAGAATTTCTCCCTCATAGGGAGGCTCCGTTTCACGGTGACACCGCCATTGAGTTTGAACAGATCCGTAGCGAGCTGATTCACTAACAAGTTGTCTCCGACAGCGATCTCGGTGAATCCATAACCGTTATTACCCAGAACATCATTGAGTAGTGCACAATCCAATACGATATCACGATGATTACTGAAATAGAAGTATGCATTCCCCTTCTTAAGATGATCAAGCCCTTCAAAGGTAAAACTCGTCATCGTATTCTTCACAATAGCTCTTATGAGAATACCGGAAGCTATCTTAGCTTGAAAATCTTCAACTGAATGTACGGTATCAAGCGCATCGAACAATCTATGTTTCAAGTTATGCTTTTTGACTTTCGAAACAAGATTGAACTTTTTAATGAACACCATCTCGCCTGAGTTCTTCATAAAGCTTTTGTTGTTCTTCAATCGCAGTATAGCATCATAAAGATCATCACCTTCATATGGTGCTATATCCATATAATCTTCTTTACTCATGATTTCCTCTTTCACTCGATACCACAGATAGCTTTCACATACTGGGAACGCTCCCAGACCTCAGAATGCGCAGAATTCTCCTGAGCCAGGTTCCCCTTAAAATCTGTGATGGTATCATACCCTTTTCTATCCATCCATTCGTTCAATGTGGTATTCATAGTCGTAATAATCCCATGTCCGTGCTTTAGTATTGCAGAACAGATACCAACACTGGCCGCGCCAGCGAGAAGCTGTTTGATCACTGTCTCCCCATTGAATATTCCGGTGTTTGCACAGATATCACAGTCGAGTTCGCCCGACATAAGAGCTGTCCACTTCAATGGTACTGCTGACTCTTCCGGAACACTTGTCACTGGACCTGATGTTATCCGCTCTTTCTCAATATCTATATCCGGTCGATAGAATCTATTGAACAGCACCAGACCATCCACACCGAATTCATCAAACCTCTTCAAACGACAGGCAAGTCCGGTGAACTGCTGTCCTATCTTCAACGCCAATGGTATAGAAACATGCGATCTCACACTTTTCACAAGATGATCATATTCACGTTCGATCTCTTCACCGCTTCGTGCTGCATCAGAAGGAATAATATAGACATTCATCTCTAAGGCATCTGCCTGTACTTCCTGAAACCGATGTGCGTAATCCATCCAAGCCCCTGCATGCAGACAATTGACACTTGCAATAACAGGTATTGAAAGGCTCCCCTTAGCCCTCTCGACCAGCTCCAGATAGGTATCGATATAGTAGTCCTTACTCTTGTTACGAAAGAAATCAGCAGCATCTGCATGAACAGAATAGTCAGCCCCTTCAAGCAGCTTTGAAGCATCATGTTCAACCTGTTCTTCAAAAATCGATTTCAGGACAACTGCCCCAGCCCCGGAATCCTCACAGCGTTTTACCCCGTCCAATGTTGAAGTAAGTCGAGAACTTGAAACGATAATCGGATTCTGTAATGTCATTCCTAAATATCTAGTTGTCAAATCAGCCATCGCATACCTCCATAATAGATATCACATACTATTGTACTCGGGTTTTACTCTCTTAACAAGAGAGTAAAAATATTCTGTATGGAGGGAACAGTCCATCTCTCTTCACAGAAAGATAGAGAGAGACTGTCCATTCTCAATTACACGTGTTTGTGCCTACATCCCGGTATGAAGAGACCATCAGATGTAATGGTGTTCAAGAAAAAAGAAGGTGTCCACCGGTGATGGTCGTTTGGAGAGATCATAGAGAATCCTCGGAGGCATGATATACATAATGATCCTCGTCCCGAGATCTGGGCAGCCGCCTGACGGATACATGAGCCTGTGGTAACCGTTCTACGTATACCAGAGTGTCAATAATCCAAGCTGAGGGATCAACTCTTCTTTATTCTTGATGTATAAGAACCAGAGTCATAAGCAGTATAACGGTTGAGTTGAGGCGATTCGAATCTGCGATAGCAGATGAGAATTCGCCTCCAACGATTGGTTAGAGGGCTCCCTTATCACCGGCAGCCTTCAGTATGCTGACCACTTTTTTCGGTTCTTCAACATCCACGATAATTTTGTCGTACGGGCCGCCGTCGATTTCCACGACAATGGTTTTCTCTCGTTTTGATACGTCCCATAAACATTTCTTACCGCGACTGCGGAAAGTGCCGGCAACAATGACTCCGGGAATATGGCTGCCCGGGACTCGCCAACCCTTCCAGAGCCCTTTCATTGCTGTCGGATCATGCCGAACATCCTTAATATTTTTGACCGGCACGCGCACACATCCCCTAACTGCCCATAGCTTATGCAAACCCTTCAATTCGAACTTCGCGAGACCTCCCTCTATTGTTACTTCGACCATTGCATCTCCTCCTTCCCTCTAACCTATGATCGGATAAAACAGTTGAAAAAGGTCTTCATGACAGAATACAGGGTGTCATGATACCAAAAGACAGCTCTTAGTTAAACAATGTGTTCGTGTGAAGTCTACAAATCAACAGGATGCTCTTTGAATCAGTTTAGTTTGTATTCGTATTTCCTTAAAAGGGCTTTTGTCACCATTAATTCTCTTGATAAGTAGTTGCGCTGCACGACGTCCCATTTCACCCCCTGATTGATTAACAACCGAAACAGAAGGTGAAGACAGGGATGTCCATATTGAATTATCAAATGCAATAACAGCCATCTCACTAGGGACTTTAACCCCGTTTTGCTTGAGATAATAATACCCACCCATAGCTGATAGGTTATTGCCCATGATCACAGCCGTAGCATCAGTATTAGTAAAGATATCCTTCATAAAAGTATACCCCTGTCCAAACATCAGATCTATATTAATCTTAGGATTCTCATTTCCTATCCTTACTAAAGACATATCAAGAGGAATATTCGATTCTTCTAAAGCTGCTTCATATCCCTTAAACCTTTCCCTCATAGTTATATCTAGAATGTGAGTTGAAAGAAAGGCTATCCGACTGTGACCTTTTTGTATTAACAAGGAAGTCGCTTTATAGACACCCTGAGTGTTTTTTGCTAGTACAGCATCCCTTTTTATTACTTCAGGTTTCCTATCTAAAAAAACAATGGGGAAATCCTTACCGAACATACGATCCAAATATCCACAGTCCTCAGTGACCGGTGCCATAAGAACTCCAGCAACTGAATGGTTGAGAAAAATCTGGGCCTGAGCTTTCTCTACTACTTTCCGCTCATCAGCATTGACAATTAAAAGATTATAACCATTTTCCTTTATAATGGATTCAACACCATTAGCAACCGTCGTGAAGAAATAATCGGCCATATTACTGATCAGAAATCCAATTAATTTTGTTTCCCCTTTACGTAAATTACTGGCTATAAGATTTATATTATAATTCAGATCATGGACAGCCTCCATGACTTTACTTCGAGTCTCATCGTTAACATGGCGAGAATTATTCAGAACATGTGAAACGGTAGCTACCGAAACACCTGCTCTAAGTGCCACATCTTTCATTGTTGTACCCACAATTTCTCCTAAGAATCAATTTTTTAACGGTCAGTAACTGCTTGTTCTTAAAATGTAATAGTATGTAAACGTTACTTTTACTATTTAGAACCTACAAGAAAACTCTATAGTACTTCAATAAGCTGAAATTTTCTATATGGTAACCCTGAATCTTTCAACCAGATGATTATGGTATGAATACTCCAGTGTTATATCAATAGAGCAAAAAAAAATCCTCCCCTGGATCTTCTCCAGGTTCAGCAGCAGGAATACTAACCCAAAGGTAGTCTCACTGGCATCTTTTCTCTTTGCCATGCCCCTCTGCAGACGGTATCACCTCTTTGTATTCCCAAACTTTCCTTCTACAGGTATCCGACCTATCTCATCCTGTCACTGCAGTTTCTTCTTTTCATCATACATTCCCTATCCTTCGGAGGTCTTCCTAAGGCCGGCCCTGAAAGACGAATACCGTGTGCGGTGCAGAAACCCTGATCCTCTCGATTCTGGCAGATCTCATCGGCCGGCACAGCCTCAGGACAGCAGCCAAACTATTTCTTCTCGTGTGCTGCCTGTAAGATCTAATCCTTCCCCTCCTGGAATGCTTCCCAGGAAAGTTTCTCTTGATACACCTATCCACCAAATACGCTGATCGTCAGCTTTGCTCCAAATTCTCCATTTGCCCCAGTCTTCCACCGTACAATAGGTCGGACATACGGTTGACTAATACTGCAAATTCTCCCTTTAGTACCATAACATTGCAAGTCTAATACATTCTTCTGCTTCCACTATGATCCCCTGCTCACCAGCAGATCCAAATACTGCTTTCTCAAAAGAACACTCAGGAAGTGCAACGCTACGACCAGCGCCCCTGCTCTGTAGCAAACAAGTTACGCTTCACCTATCCTCTTCTATCGCCGCAGAGTCTTCCATAGCTTCCATAGCTTCCATAGCTTCCATAGCTTCCTTGCGCCTCAGCGTTATTGGCATATCATCCTGTTTTCTGTGCACTTCACCCATCATATATTACCATTTATCATTATCTTATTTACGTATTCACACCTTTTCAGGAAGCTCTATGTAAGTTCTTCATCAAAAACTACTGCTACTTTCCCACATTTTCCACCTGCCATTATTTTATATGCTTTATCTGCTTGATCTAATGGGAAACGATGTGTTACTAAATCTTCCGGATGTATTCCCCATCGAACAAGGCGCTCAACCAATTCTTCCATGCGCCAAATATTGGTTACCCAGCTTCCATAGATAGTCTTCTGATTGTGAATTATATCTGGGCTGGGTTTGAATTCCACAGTTCCCCCTTCGCCAATAAAACAAATCTTACCCCACTTTTTTGTGGCCTGTATGGCTGTTAAACGTGCTTTAGCAGCACCTGAACAATCAATAGCCTTTTCACATCCCTGCCCACTGGTAAGCTCCAGAACCTTCTGCACATTTCCAGGTTCTGCTTGTAGAACATGATCTGCTAAACCTGAATTCTTCGCAAGTTCAAGACGTTCAGGAATGATATCAATCCCAATGGTCATACTTGCACCCAATGCTTTGGACAACATAAGAGCTGCCAAACCCACAGGACCTAAACCAGTTACCAGGACACGGTCATTCCCGCTTATTCCTACTTTTTCCAAACCTTCGTAAACAGTTCCAAATCCACATGCCACTTGAGCTCCATCAGTATACGTTAATTCATCAGGAAGAAAAACAAGATCTTTTTCTTCAGCAAGAAGATATTCTGCCATTCCACCGTCTCGCTGCCAACCATAAGCTTTTCTATATTTCTCATTTGTACAACTTATCATATAGCCCCGTCGACAATCGTTACATAACCCACAACCAGAGATATGATACACAATGACACGATCTCCAGTTTTAAAACGCCTCAACCCAGGACCCTCCGCTACGATAATTCCGCACGGTTCATGCCCGGCAATAACACCCTGATAACCTTCAGGCCCCTTGCCCAGATGCTCATGATATATTGCTCTAATATCACTTCCACAAATAGTTGAAGACTTCATTTTTATCAGAACTTCTCCATACTTCGGAATAGGAACATCATATTCCCGGAACTCAACGGTACTATTACCTGGAAGGACAACACCCTTCATCTTTTTTTTCATGTATCACTCCCTTCTTATTAGTTAACCATTTAAAATTGTAATTATTACCAGCAGCAATAACCACCATCAATAAGCATATCACTCCCTGTCATGTAATCTGAAACCGAGGAGGCAAGGAAACAGACAGCACCTTGTAGATCTTCAGGTGTCCCTATTCTTCCTAACGGTATCTTTTCGAGCCATTTTGGAAGCATTGTTTCCCCTTCTGGAGTCTCTAATAACTTACTAACCAACCTTGTCTTTGTGTATCCTGGACTTATACTGTTGACTCTAATTCCTCGTGAAGCCCATTCAGCTGCTAAACTCCGTGTCAAATGCAAAACTCCAGCTTTCGAGGTGTTATAGGCTGTTTGGTTCTGTGGCGTATTTACAATGTGCCCTGACATGGAAGCTGTATTAATTATTTTCCCGTATCCATTCGCCAACATAACCTTAGCTTCTTCCTGTGCACATAAAAAAACAGCATTTAGATTAAGGTCAATAATTTTTTTCCATTCAGCATAAGTCATATTCTCGGAATCTCGCCAGATACCAATACCTGCATTATTTACGGCAATAGTCAAAGTCCCCCAAGTTTCCATAATTTTCCTGACCATAAATGCAGAATCCTTTTCAGAAGTAACATCTGCAGTTATAGCTATAGCTTCGATTCCTTTCTGTTTCAGTTCTCCAACGATCTTATCTGATGCCTTTCGATTTAAATCAACTACTGCAATTTTTGCACCTGCTTCACCAAGAGCATGACAGAAACTTCTACCAATTCCCTGTGCACCTCCTGTAACAAGGGCTGTTCTTCCTTTTAGGCTAAATCGATCTAAAATAGTAATCCCTCTTTCATCCATGCTCAACTCCTTCATTTAAAAAGTTTTCTATATAGAGTCTCATCTAATTCCACCGGATATTGGTATGTTTACTCCTGTTATATAACTAGCATCATCACTCATAAGAAAAACAACTGTTCCAGGGATCTCTTTTATATTTCCATACCTTCGCATTGGAACTGCTCCAATCATTTGTTTCTCTACAGTTTTTATATCTGATGAAAAATATTGAGAACCTGCTTCCGCCTGTAATTGAATTTGTCGATCCCACATGTTGCCGGGCCCCATATAGGCAGGACTAATCGAATTAACCCGAATATTATATGGTGCCAAATCTTTTGCAGCTGACTGAGTGATACCAATAATACTAAATTTTGAAGCACCATAGGCAACCATATTGGGAGGGCCATCTACTCCTGCCATACTTGCTGTATTGACAATACAACCTTTTTTCCGCTCAGCCATATATTTCGAGACCGCCCTTAATACATAGAAAGCCCCCTTTAAATTAATATTTATGACCTTATCAAAATCCTCAACAGGATAATCAAAAACTTTTTTGAATACCCCCTGATAACCAGCATTATTAAAGAGAAAATCTATTCGCGAGAAATCTTTCACTATGTTATCTACCGTTTTCTCAACTAAAGCATAGGTACTTACATCACACACATATAATTCAACTCGGACATTATAAGCTTTCAAATGATTTCCAGCTTTTTTTAATCCCTCTTCATTGACATCCACCATGGCGATATCTGCTCCTTCTTTCGCAAACCGAATCGCGGTCGCTAGACCAATATCCCCAGCTCCTCCCGTTATCAAAATTACTTTTCCTTCGAAGAGTTTATCCTTCTTCATTTTCTTACTCCTATAAAAAGTCAATCACGACAAGCTCATAATCAGGCAGATTTATCCTCAGCCAGTGCGGCACCGAATACTGCAGCATGTATTTCCCTATGTTCTGTGACAAAAACCACTTTCATATCATCAAATGGTTCTCTATTCTTTACTATCGAATAAATGACAGTGCTCATTCTTCTTACCATTGCAATAATTGCCCCCGTATCCTTTATGTTTTTTCCTATCTCTGTATTTCCCTATTATCGATATAACTCCGTTTTCTTTTGTGCTCGAATTATTTACATAACAATCGGAACAAATGCTGTTCGTAACTCAACAGGTCCACGTTTGGTTATCCTTCTATGATGTATTACCAATTCGAATCCTGTACTCAGGAAACCGACCCTACATGGACAACAGATTCCTTTGTACTATCGACCTCTGGATATCATTGCAAAACACTGATTATGGATGCCGTTACCTGTTCAATACCTGGCATGGTTTTCTGTAACTCCACATTCTCACCATCTGTAACAAGTTCCGCCAGAACCTTCTACGATGTTTTGTCTTCCGCATGAACCTGATTCATTAATAATAAAATAGCAGCTTTCCCAAAAGTCACCTGGGGTTTTATTACCCTTCTGACATCCTCACTCTCCTGTCTGTATGGCTATGACTCAGGAAACATAACTTTTTCAAGAAACTCAACCAGTGTTTTTGCATCGTGACGATCAGTCTTTTTTGCCCCCTCCTCATTCACAATCTTGGACATCAATGTATTTACTACTTTCACAATAACTCATGTTTTAATAATCCTATTCATGAAGTACCGAGTATCCACTGGCGATTCAACTCCTACTAAAACCTCATACACATTTTCTATCAGAAAATGCACCTTCCTGATAAATGCTTCATATCCATCATCTTTTGCTGGATATTTTCAATCTGTCTACCTTCACTAATAAGTTGTAAACTGTATTTTGTATTGAACCACTCCAATACTTATCTTTATTTTCTGCCTACGTGTTATTCAAGACAGAACCTATTTGATGGTTCGCAACCATTCTCCTATTCAGTCTCTCACGACCATTTAATGTTCCATCTAAAGTTCGTATATCTCCTTACCGATCTCCTCGGATCATTAAAAGTGTCGAACAGTAATCTCATGTCTAAACTATGACGAGACAGTAGAATCTCCTGCTCATGCTAACTTTTGATCATTTCTCCTTACTAGTGATAAGCACACATAATGCTAGAATTTCACTAAGTAACTAGATACAAGGGCTAATCTTATGAATAAGAGATCTCAGCTTTTCATATTCAAATATTGCAAATAGTTTACCTCTCATATTCATCTCAGATTCTGCTTAACGAATTCAGCTGACACTGAAGCGAGAGCATCGAGGTTTGGATTTTCAATAATTTCACGATACACACCTATATCTCGACCTACCTGTCCTCCCGGTAAAACGAAGGGCTCCATAACGAGAGGTCCATCAAACGCTATATCGTCTAAAGCCTGCTTTATTTCTGACCAGGGCATCCTTCCCAAACCAGGTGGTTTTCGGTTTGATTCCCCTAGGTGAAGAGCAGAAAGGTACTCCCCAGCATTCCGTATCGCATCACCAAGAGAGTCTTCTTCAATGTTCATATGAAAGGTATCCAGCAGTATGCGACAAGCAGGACTTCCAACTTCCTGAATATAGGATAGAGCTTCAGAGCTCGTATTTATAAGGAACTGTTCAAAACGGTTAGTCGCTTCAACATTAAGAATAACTCCCATATCTTCCGCCAGAGATGCAAGTTCTTTCATGCTTTTAATACTCTGCTTCCGAATTGGTTCTTTATTTTCAACGCCAGAAGGCAATACAGCCGGCCAATAACTATGCACAGTGCCCCCGATCATTTTCCCC
>CAYYPJ010000093.1:0-9629 GCA_964473495.1 uncultured Spirochaetales bacterium | reverse complement strand
AGGAGAAGAGTACGAAATCTAGCAGATAACATCTGACATCAGATATTGGTCTTATTACGAAGACACCCATACCGGCTATTCGGTATGGGTGTCTTATATTATGCACTCACTCCTCTCAGCCCTTGACAGATGCTCTCTCACTGACATAACCTTCTCTTATGATAAAGGCCATCTTCTTCCTTGGGAATCCCGGTAAACGCTATGAGACGACTCGTCATAACGCAGCATGGATGCTGTGTGATCGATTGATCAGAACATACCATCTGACTGAAGAGTGGAAAAACAAATTCCATGCAGTCTACCGTGAAGCCTTCAATCTGGCGACCGGGAAGATCATCCTCTGCAGACCTCAGACCTATATGAACAAGAGCGGTATCTCCGTGCGTGAACTCTCTCGTTTCTATCGATTATCAGGGGAAGAGATCCTTGTGATCCATGATGATCTGGAAACATCATACGGGACACTCACTATGCAGTTCTCAGGCGGTCACGGCGGTCATAACGGAGTACGATCGGTTGTGACAGAATTCGGGACGAAGGATTTCTACCGACTGAAGATCGGTATCGGGAGACCGGCCAGAGGAAGTGTCTCCTCCTATGTCCTCAGCAGGTTCTCCCCTGATGAGGACATATCACTTGATCGTGTGTTGAAAGAAGCTGAAGAATTCCTTGTATCGAAGGTTCTCTCTTCCCTCCCGTCAAAGACCAAGAGCAGGATACCGTTTTCACTCTGACATGGCCTGTATAATCCATGGAAATTTTACCGGCTATCATATATACTGGAAGTAAATCATCTCCTTTGGAGGAGTTCATGGCACAGACAGAACTGAGGATACTGAAGGATTCAAGACGCTTTTATGCTATACACGAGACGATGTTCTCGTCCGACAATACTATTCATGCGCTCTATCAGCAGGCATTAGATACAGCTCAGAAGATCAACAAGAGACGATCGGATCCCTCTTCATATATCAAGGCCAGTGAACTTTACGCTACAGGTATCATACGACTCTTACAGCGTGAGGTGATCGACACATTCTGTTCCCAACAGAATCTTGATCTTAAAGATCAAACCCTCAAGGCTTTTCAGCAGAACGGGATCGATATCGGTGATGTAGAAGAACTCCTATCGAAGGTCTTTCCTCCCAAGATCACATTGAACAAACCGGAAACTGACCGCATGACGATAGAGGAGATCTTTCTGCTTGAAGTTTCTCAGGAAAACCCGTCTATCATGAAAAAGATTCCGGATCTGTTAAGTAATCAGAAACTCAAGACGTCTGCAAAATATCGAAGAGCTCTTAATTTGGTCTTACACCAGGTAGACCAAGCCCCGGGGATTGGACCTTCAGCTCAAGATCTTTTCACTTTCCTCTGTACTCCTTCCAAGTTATCACCAGACAGCCTTTACGGTCAGCTGCAATACATCCTCACCCATTGGGAAACTTATATACAAAAACATGCAAAAGCGCTCTTGAGAGCTATTGATTTCATCCAGGAAGAGGATCATCCTATCTTCCCTCCCGGGCCGGGACCGACACAGACGATCGAATACACAGCTTCCGATGAGGAGTATGAGGCTTTTAGTGTTGATTCTGACTGGATGCCGAATGTTATCATGATGGCTAAAAGCACCCTTGTATGGCTGGATCAACTTACCAAAGAGTATAAGTACCCGATTCACAGATTAGACCAGATACCTGACAGAGAATTGGATCTTCTAGCTGAACGCGGATTCACCGCTCTTTGGCTTATAGGTATCTGGGAACGAAGTAAGGCATCAAAACGCATCAAGAATGCATGCGGCAACCCCGAAGCAGAAGCATCTGCATACTCCCTCTATGGATATGACCTCTCTCAGGAGCTTGGAGGCTGGGAAGCTCTTCATAATCTTAAAGAACGCTGCAGGAGAAGAGGTATACGTCTTGCAAGTGATATGGTTCCCAATCATACCGGTCTTGATTCACAATGGATGATTGAACACCCGGAGTTCTTCATACAGACGGGACACTCACCATTTCCTTCCTATACCTATCAAGGAGAAGATCTGTCAAATAACCCCAACGTAGGGATCTATCTGGAAGATCATTACTACTCACAGACTGATGCAGCAGTCACATTCAAGCGGGTAGATCATCATAGCGGGGAGGAATCTTATATCTATCATGGGAATGACGGAACCGGAATGCCGTGGAATGACACAGCCCAGCTGGACTATCTTAATCCGAAGACGCGTGAGGCTGTCATACAGACGATCCTGCATGTTGCAAGGAACTTTCCGATCATTCGGTTTGACGCTGCAATGACTCTTGCTAAAAAGCACATACAACATCTATGGTATCCCATACCGGGATCAGGCGGAGATATCCCCAGCAGATCTGCTTATGGGATGGATCAAGAAGCTTTTGACAGAGCTATCCCGGTAGAATTCTGGAGAGAAGTCGTCGATAGGATAGCTATAGAATGTCCTGACACACTTCTACTCGCTGAAGCCTTCTGGATGATGGAGGGCTACTTTGTCCGTACCCTCGGTATGCATAGAGTCTATAACAGTGCATTCATGAACATGTTAAAGAATGAGGAGAATAAGAAATATCGTGACACAATCAAGAATACGATAGCTTTTGATCCGGAGATCCTTAAACGATATGTGAACTTCATGAACAACCCTGATGAAGAGACCGCGATCACCCAGTTTGGCGATGGAGATAAATATTTCGGTGTCTGTACCCTTCTTGTCACGATGCCGGGTCTTCCCATGTTCGGCCATGGCCAACTAGAGGGTTACCGTGAGAAATACGGCATGGAGTTCAAAAAAGCATACTGGAATGAACTGCCTGATCAATCTCTCATAGGGGAACACTATAGAAGGATATTTCCTTTGATGAAAAAACGTTATCTGTTCTCCAGTGCCGAAAACTTTGCACTCTTTGATATGATCGATAAAGATTCGACGAATGAGAATGTATTCGCCTATACGAATCAGACTGGTGACGAACATGCCTTGATCTTTTACAATAATGCATACACTCCGGCTGCAGGATGGATCAAGCAATCTGCACCAATATTAAAACGGTTCGGTGAAGAAGATCGCCGTTTGATTACGGTAGAACTCCATGAAGCTCTTGGGATGAGAGGACAAAAACACGATTTTTTCACCTGCACCGGAAACCATGATAGACTTACGTATATACGATCATCTGAAGAGGTGCGTGAACGCGGATTCTATGCCATCCTGGCCGGGTATGAGGCTCAGATCTATCTGAATTTCCACGAGGTTGAGGATACCGAAGGTCTTTATGCTCAACTCTGTGAGCAGCTGAACGGTGCAGGCACAAAGAATTTGGAAAAAGACTTGAGGAAACTTCGATATGCTGAATTTCATCATGCGGCAAAACCCTTTTATCAAGTAGAGACAATAGACGTGATGACTTCTCTCTGTATTTCAGGAGAAACCGAACAAGCTGCAGCACTTTTTACGATAATCTCTACTGCATACCGAGATATAAAAGAAATCTGGAGCAGCATGCCTTTGGGTGAACACACTGTTCTTCCTGCAAGAATGGAAAACGGAGGTCTGCAGATACTTCAGGACGGGGTCAAAACAATCCAGCAGATCGCACAACAGAGATCAGAGAATCTGTATCTCGACAATGCACTGTCTATCATGCCCGAGATACCTGCCCTTCTTCTTTCATGGCTCTTACTCAAACCGATCGCCTCTGAATATAATGATCCAAGTATGATCCCTGATCTTGGAAGGGAACTGCTGTTAGCAGATCATCTAAGGGAACCGCTCAGGGAGCTGTCTGTACCATCAGAAGAGGCTGATCGACTTGTGAGTGCTGCTGCTATTCTGCTAAAGCATGAGGGGTGGTACTCTGCTATGAAGAAGGATGGGATTGAAGACAGTCGGATGTTGAGTATCCTATTGGAGGATCCAGTCATAAGAGCATTTATCAAGCTGAACTGGTATGAAGAGAAAGAGTGGTACCATAAAGAGTCTCTGCAGGAATCATTTTTCTGGTTATATCTCGCCGAAGCGGCTGCACAACCTGCTATGATCGCCGACAAAGGTCTTTACTCCACTATAGAGGCCTGGATGCATAAAGAGATGGTCGCTGAATACCAGATAAAAAATCTGATCGATTAAAAAGACGTGAAGCAGCACAACCTTTTTTTCGATTTCTCAAACTTCAGAAGACAATGGGTGTTGACGAAGTTCAGAAGTATCTTGAACTTCTTTTACCTGAAGGCTGTGAATGTGAATGTCAATTATGATGATTTCTTGTTTTTGCCAAGCTGATCATCACGTAATATGATGACTTTGATACACTCCCTATGAAGGGTAAAGACAATTTTTTATTACATAAGAGATTATGCAGTATTCTTCAGCAAGTGAAATGTAACAGTCAAAGCAGCTGCACCCTAACTAAGAGGCTATCGGTTTGATAAGCTCTAAGCCGGAGCCTCTACTCCGGTACGATCAACTGCAGTTTTTGTCTTACTCTCTGACAATAGGTTCCCTGTTCTCAGCGATGGAATCAATCTCGTCCCTCACCATCTGAAGATCCATATCTGTCACATTCCACGGCATGAGCTGTATGAGGTCTAAGACTATTACCGGAATCCGTATAAAACAGTACTGATTAGACATAACCACGCGTGGTATGATGTATTAAACAAATAACATCAGACCACCAAGGGGGTGTGTATAAGATACACGGTCAATTCTCCTATAAAACAAATAAAAACCACAGATGGCGAGATCTCCTGCAGGGCAAACGCATCAATATCAACTTTAGCTGATTAATCTGTATCTTTTACCAGTTAGGACTCTGAAGTCAATAAATTCTAATTCTGTATTTCTTGGCTTTTGAACCTTATATCCAGCTTTTCACACAGTCCTGTAACATGGCTGGTAAATCTTGATAAGTACCATTTGTCTTCAATTTTAGTGGCTTTTATTTTTCTTAGAGTTATTATTAAATCATCTAAAGAAATGTTTTTGTCTTCACCAATATTTGAAATCTCTTCTATAGCATTCATGCTCATCATCATGCACAGATGATTGATGAACAGCCAAGCTTCAAACGAATAATCATTTCTCATATAACTGCTATCATAGCCCAATGTATTATCATAAGTTTTGAAGAATTGCTCTATTGCTTGGCGTTGCTTATAGATGGCATAGATTTGTCGAGCATTTAATTCCTTTCTATTAGTTTTTATTGTTATGGTTCCAGTCGATACTTTATCTTTGATAATATCAGCAATTTCAATTGGAACTAGAGTGGACAATTCTTCATCACTTAAACGGTTCTTGGCATGTAACCTTTTTTCAAGACTTTCACCTTTGTAGAATTTGTCTTGCTCTCTCCTCTTTAGCTCTCTTTCTTTCTTGATCCCAATACTGTTATTCTTTTTTTCAGTTCTTCTTATAATATCTTTTAATTCTGCATTATGTAAACTTCCGTCTAAAAAAAGATGAATAGCATAATCTTCAGCTTTGATAGTAAGACAGTGGATGTTTCTATTATGATAGATAAAAGCATCCCTGTATTCTGCAATACTTGCAGGTATTTTCCCTTTGGTTTCCAAATTACCTCTTCGTAAGGGAATTATATAATTCATCCCACTATCTTCAATTAAATCAAAATTATCATTGCTGCCAAATCCTTTGTCTGCAATGATAGTGGCATCCTTATCCTTTATATTGGTTTCCTTGATGATATCTTCGAATGCAGATATATCAGGTACACTACCTATATATTGCTTATAATATTCAGGATAGCTCCCTTTTTCATCTAAGGAAAACATGTAGATAAGATTTACCTGTGGAGAGTATCTACTTTTTGAATCATATCCCATTTCAGCCATATCTAGATTTTTGGACGAGGATATTATCCTATGTCCATCAAACAGAATAAAACGATCTTTATCTCTCATATAAGAATCCATAAACTTTTTAATCCCAGCTCTATCTCTGCCAACATCTTTTAATAGTTGAGTTATTGTAGCTGGAGATAAAGATAAATCAGGAAATAGATTGGATAGATAACTTGATTCATAATTAAGGGCTATACGTTTGAAGGCCTTACCATACAATATTCTAAGGATAGCAATAACATATAGTTGCTCTCCATAATAAGGAAAGCACTCTCTTAATCTATCTAATATTGATTGAGATTTACAGTTGAAATAGTTTGAAGCTCCATACTCTTTTACCTCCAGTTCTTTGAACTGTGAAGCTTTTATTTTCCTGGGTACAAACCCCTCTGCAGTAATACTCCCAAGCATCTTTCCTGATACTTTTCGAGAACGTTTGACAGTTGAATCATATTTAGAAAATCTTTCATAAAGATACCATTTCCCTTTAATAAATTTAATTTCAGTATTTTTAGGTTTTTTATAATTTAGTACGAAAGCAGGTCTTTTGTGTTTAATTACCATGGTCCTTTTACCGCCTTATGTTAGGTTGGCTTTAGTATAAAATAGTCCAGTCGATTTGTCAAGTATATTTACTTGTGAAATAACGATATATTTTAAAATTTCATATTGATTTTAAGAATAAGACAACCTAACTATTAAAAGTTACGGATTAATCTAGATCTTGAAAAAACAACAAGGCTGAACGGGACTCACCAATTTGAAAACATTTGAACATTGGCAATTCCACTGTTTTCTTATACCGCGTGCTTCAGCCGCCACTATTTCTGTATCGCCTCAATCTTCAGGTAAAACACCTGCTGCTTAGTCATTATGGTTGCTTTACCGTCTCATAAAGAGCTCTTGCAACAGGAATCCTTCTTCCATTCCCAAAGGCCTTCTTTGAGACTTTGATAACCATGGCTGACTGCCTTCGTTTGTACTCACATCGTTCAGACAGTCGTAAGATGTGTTCAACTGTCTCTTTATCATATCCCAGTGCAATAATGTCATCAAAGGGTACACAATCCATAATATGAGCCTTAAGAATACCATCCAGAACCTCATAAGGAGGAAGACTGTCTTCATCTTTCTGATTAGGCCTCAACTCTGCAGAAGGTGGTTTTGTGAGAATATTCTCAGGTATGAGATCATATCCTGCCTTCTTGTTTATATGTCTGCAAAGTGCAAATACTTCAGTCTTGAACAGATCACCGATCACGGCTATCGATCCGCACATATCGCCGTAAAGGGTACAATACCCGGTTGCCATCTCGGATTTGTTTCCAGTTGTCAAGAGGAGGGATCCCTTCTTATTCGACCAGGCCATCAACAGGAGACCACGTATACGCGCCTGCATATTCTCTTCGGTCACATCCTCATCCATTCCGAAGAAACTCTTTGCCAGACTTTCCTTTGCCGCCTTAAACATCGGTTCAATCGATATGACCTCATAGCCGATCTTCAGATTCGCTGCAAGCTGTTCAGCATCATGAAGACTATGATCAGATGAATATCTGCTTGGCATCGCATAACTATGAACATGATCAGCCCCGAGGGCTTCTGCCGCGATCACGGCAACTAAAGCAGAATCGATACCGCCGGAGAGCCCGAGATTAGCTGAACTGAATCCTGTCTTTCTCATATAATCACGTACGCCAAGTACGAGAGCCTTGTAGAGATTCTCATAAGTATCTTCAATCGCATACATGTCAACCTCGGGAAGTTCTGCAACCTCTTCGGTGTCAAAGACCAAGAGGTCTTCTTTGAATTCTGCGGCATGCCCGATGATCCTTCCTGAACGATCCGAGACGATGGAATTGCCATCGAAGACAAGGGAATCATTCGCTCCGACAGCATTGACATAGATGGTGATACAATCATGGTCTTTACTGATCTGCTTAACTAATGAACGTCTGATCTCCGTCTTGCCGCTATAGAAGGGCGAAGCTGACGGTGTGATGATAATATCTGCACCTAATGAACACAGCTCCTGTACCGGGTCGACATGATAGGTAAGATTTGAATCACCCACGTTCTCAGCCCATATATCTTCACATATGGCAAACCCCATCTTCTTCCCCTTAAAAGAGAGAAGATGACGATCCTGTGCAGATTCGAAATATCTATCCTCATCGAACACATCATAGGTGGGAAGCAGCGTCTTAGCCTGCCGATGGATTACTTTTCCCCCAAAGATCACCGCAAGATCATTATAGAAGGCTTTCCCTGTCTTTGAACTGTTCTCGTCGACATATCCGACAACGACGGCAATATCAGAGGGAAGTTCTCTGCATAACCAGTCTATCGTATCTTTATTCTTTTTGATGAATGCGGGATAGGTCAAAAGATCCAGCGGAGGATATCCACACACAACCAATTCAGGAAACACGACCATCTCGGCACCCTGTGTTCGGGCTTCCTGCGTCTTTTCTACGACACTATTTCGGTTGCCGATAAAATCTGCTATTGTCGTATCAATCTGCGCCAATGCTATTCTCATACATTCTCTCCGCACCAACTTTACCATATTTGATTGACTTGTGTCACCTCTTCAAGTACCCTGTATCACATGAAGAGATGGATTGTGAACCTTTTATCAATGTTAATAGGATTGACTATATCGTTCCTTTTGGTTGATAACCAGCTGTTAATGAACATCTTTATTTGGGTCTCCGGCTTATTCCTTATCGTAGTACCTTATATTACCTATGGGATGCTCTTTTTTCTTGTCACTGCCGGGGTTGCAAGCCTCAATCTGCAAAACCTTACCCGTAAGACTATATCCCATACCCTATACTGGATATTTGCCGCTTTTCTACTGTTGATGATCACAGGAGGATTCTTTGCCTATCTGATGCCGTCTTCTGATCTTGATCTGTTTGTTACCAGTAATGTCTCCTTATACCGGCTCTATCCTTCAACTGAAGTACTTAAAAGGATCACCGGCACGTTGTCGGGCAGTCAATATCGTCCGTTTTATCGCTCTTACGGATTGATTCTCCCTATTCTCGGGATAGCCTTCTATTTGGGCTACGGGATCACCCCGACAAAAGAGGTCCTTCGCCCAGCTTTTTCCGTGGTCAATTCCTTCTCCGAAGTCTGTTACAAGCTCTTATCTGGTATCGGTTTTATCATGAACATCGGACTTACCTGTATGACTGGCATTCTTATTTCCAGATTGATCACTATACAGAGGTGGCTGCTGATTCAACAACTGTTGTTCTACCTTCTCTTTGCTGCGCTCATTGTCATCCTGCTTATTCTGCCGCTGCTCATTGTGATCTTCACTAAAGAGCGAAGGCCTTTCAAACTCATAACCGGACTTACCTCCCCGGTCCTTTTGGCTTTAGGTTCAGGCACCTCATCATATTCACTGCCCATGACTATCGAGCACACCCGTATCAACCTGGGGACGGCAAAAAGGGTAACTTCGGTGTCAGCACCTATAATTTCCCTGGCAGGACGTGCCGGGAGTGCATTTGTCAGCTGTTTCATACTTATAGGATTTCAGACCGCCCATACGGGGGGGCAGAGTACGCCAATGACGACATTGATGATACTGCTTGTCTGTGGAAGTCTATCCTTGTTCTCTTATGCTTTCCCAGGGTTTGAGCTCGTCTTCATATGTCTAGGAACATCTCATCTCCTAGGTCTTCATATTACAGATGAGATCCTTATTGCGTTTATCTTGATTCTTC
>CAYYPJ010000092.1:4977-9648 GCA_964473495.1 uncultured Spirochaetales bacterium | reverse complement strand
GTGCGAAAGAGGTCGTGAGGCTGCCCCCCCCCCTGTGTTACAAAGAAGTGGATCCTGTTGCAAATTCGATCCGATCTTTTTCGATGGAGACCGCATGTCGTCGATAGAGGGTTCCGATAGCAGCTTTGAACTGTTTCTTGCTCATATGCAGCTGATCGCGTATCTCGTCTGAAGAGCTCTTATCATGGAGATAGAGGACTCCTCCAGATTCTTTCAGGGCATCCATGATGATGTGTTGGTTTTCCTGCAGCGCGGGTATGAACCCGATAGGTTTCAGTGTGCAGTCAAGCTTTCCATCTTCCCGTATCTGTTTGATATATCCGGTGATTTTCTCTCCTCGCGTCAATGGCCGGGTGATATCACTGTGGAAGATGATCCCACGGTATTTATTATCAACAATGACATTATTTCCCAGCTTGGATTCTCCGATGATGAGCATCTCTACCTTACTTCCCTTTTTCAGATCTTTCGGTTCATACGAGAGATATTCCTCACAATATGTCGATCCCAATACACCGGTCTGCTCATGATCCAGGATAAGACGTACAAGAGCGAATTCTCCGACCATATACTCACGTTTCTGCTGTTTAGTGGGGAGAAATAGATCTTTTTGGATCCCCCAATCAAGAAAAGCCCCAAAATCCAGAACATCTTTTACCGTAAGTACTGCAAACTCACCCACTTGTGCATAAGGTTTGTCTGTTGTTGCCTTCAGACTATCTTTTTGATCATTATAGATAAAGACTGTAGTCTTTTCTCCTGCTTTCAATGGATTCGGCGGATCGTTCTTCGGAAGAAATATATCTTGAGTGCCTCCGTCAAGCAGATATCCTCGAGAATTTGCCGATTTAACAGTGAGTGTGTTGAATTTACCAATAGCTATCATGGAAGCTCCCTTCTGATATGGAATATAGAGAGTATTATAGAACCGGCGTATCTTACATGCAAGATGCTTCATTGAATTATGTGCTTGACACTAAAATCTATGGTATATTTATATGCTCTACAACCTCTGAAACAACGGGCTTCCCAAAACAGGATACTCTATCTAACCGATGAGGATAGAGATACCTATAGACCACGACTCAAATATCTTGACGGTAATGGAAATGTCGATATTGAGTCTGTGATGAACACCACTGTTATCAGGGATTCTTATGAGGTCCTGTAGTAGATACCTGATAGGAGTGTGGACCTTGCAGTTGCAGATCCTCCCTGCGATCTTGATAAATGCTTTCACAACGTACGCTTCAAAGCGATGAAGACTGATGCGTATTGTAAATATCTTGACCCCTGGATCCGGGAGATACGCAGGATCCTTACTGAGAGAGGATCATTGTGTCTCCTTGGTGGTTGGCGCAGTTCTGCTGCCATACAGATGGTCTTAGAAGAGTATTTCAGCATTCAGGACCGAATATGCTGGGAGAGAGAAGAGTCGGGGTGCAAAACGCAATTGGAAGAACAGTACTGAGGATATCTGGTTCGCTGCAGTAGAGAACGATTACTGTTTCAATGTAGAAGCGGTGAAACTGAAGAAGCGTATCATTGTACCCCATAGGGATAGATTCGGGAAACCAAAGGATTGGGTTGAAGATGATGCGGGAAACTTTCGTTTGACCCATCCATCGAACATATGGACGGATCTGACAGTTCCCTGTTGGTCTATGCCTGAGAATACTGATCATCCCACACAAAAGCCTGAGAGATTGCTGGCAAAGATCATTCCGGCTTCTTCATCTGAGAATGATATGATTCTTGATCCGTTTCTTGGATCAGGAACAACCTCTGTTACGGCCGAGAAACTCGGAAGAAGATATATCGGTATTGAGATTGATGAGGAGTATACCATGATTGCCGAGAAACGGCTGGAACTGGCTGATCCCGACAGCACGATACAAGGTTATACTAACGGAGTGTTCTGGAAACGGGATACGCTGAATATGCAGCGTAAGAAACAGAAAACGGGGCAGAATGAACACATGTACATACAAGATATCCTTTCTTGATCTATATTATACCTCGAAAGCCGAGGCAGATGATCATCGAGGTATGCTCTTTCGATAAGCATCAGGATCAAAAGGGCTTTCTCAGTAGAATAGGTTCAGCCTCTTTCCCTGCTTTTCTATAAACACTGATCAAGGATTCTTCTCTCTAAGATCATAAGGAAGGTTTCAGGGCAAAGGGCGATGGGAATCTCATTTCTCATTCTCGTGATCTATGTGTATATTTATTACACTAGCGGTTGCATCCGTTCACAGAAGAAATAGTACTGAAGAGATAGATGCAATACACAAAGGAGTATGGACTATGATAAATTTTGATTTTCAGAATTCAACAAAGATCATCTTTGGGAAAGATGCGGAACAACGAGTTGGAAAAGAGACTATAACCTACGGTAAGAGGGTTTTGCTTCACTATGGCGGGGGCAATATCAAAAAGACAGGTCTTTATGACCGGATCATCACATCATTGAAAGATGCAGGAGTGGAGGTCTTTGAACTTCCAGGCGTGAAACCAAACCCAAGACTCAGTTTAGTACGGGAAGGGATCAGTATCTGTAAAGAGCAAAGAATAGACTTAGTTCTTGCGGTGGGAGGAGGCAGTGTCATAGACTCTGCAAAAGCAATTGCTCTCGGCACAGTCTATGACGGAGATGTCTGGAATCTCTATACAGGTGAAGACGTTCCCGAAAGATCCTTACCCGTTGCTGTTGTCTTGACGATTCCTGCAGCAGGGAGTGAATCGAGTATCGGCAGTGTGATCACCAACGAAGATGGCGGTTATAAGCGGGCATGTAACTCGGTGCACAACTATCCTGTTTTCTCTATTCTCAATCCTGAACTTGCATACACCCTGCCGAAGTATCAGATAGCATGCGGGACCACGGATATTCTAGCCCACATGATGGAACGATACTTCACTAATGTGGATCATGTGGATTTGACTGACAATCTACTCGAAGGAGCAATGAAGAATATTCTAAAGCACGCTCCAAGGCTGCTTGATGATAACAGAGATTACAACACCTGGGCCGAGGTTATGTGGACAGGGTCTATTGCTCATAACAATCTGCTTGATACCGGGAGGATCGCAGATTGGGCATCTCATGACATTGAACATGAGCTCAGTGGTAAGTTTGATATAGCCCATGGTGCAGGTCTTGCGATTATTATTCCTGCATGGATGAAATATGTGTATACCCATGATGTTCAGCGGTTCGCACAGTTTGCAGTCAGGGTCATGGGAGTGGAGTTGGATTTTTCATCTCCTGAAAAGAGTGCATTAGAGGGTATTAGAAGACTCGAAGTTCACCTGAAGAGGATGGGACTTGCTGCACGACTCTCAGATGTGGGAATCACTGAGGAGTCCTTTGAAGAAATGGCTGATAAAGGGACTGCTTCTGATACCCGGACCCTGGGGAACTTTGTAAAGCTTAAGAAGGTGGATGTGATCAAGATACTTGAACTTGCCAGCTGAATTAATAACCGAAAAGCATAAGTCTCCTGTGTAAGATCAGAGGCGATCAAGGAAAGATATTGATCGTCTCTGAAAGGGTATGAAGAGCAATACCCGGGATCATCAGATGTCCTAAGATCTCCATATACTGATATTCTTTTTAATTTTACAAATAAATAAAAAAATATCGAAAAATACGAGGCATAGTTCTTTACAGAAAACAGGCAGTACGATATGGTATATATCGTTAAGATATCCTGCGGCAAGGGCTATGACCTGCACTAAGGGAATCGACTGATAGTCTTATATAAGAGATCAACTCCGGAATGCCGGATAATAGTATGGTCAGAAGGTCTGCACTGTTTGTTTTTTATTCAGTGAATAGATACTGACTGATTGTACCTGTTTGACAGTATTCGGTTTCTATATGGTATTTCAGTGATTCTACGGTTGTGCAGTGATGTACGATCCTTTTTTTTAGCCCTTGTCATTGCGGGAACCATGAAGGGGTTATATATGGATACAAGACTTGGTTTTGTCGGAATAATCATTGATGAGCGAGAGAAGAGTGCAAACACAGTCAATCATCTATTGTCTGAATTCGGTGACCAGATCATCTGTCGTACAGGGGTTCCCTACAAAGAGAAACATGTAGCAGTCATCACTGTTATTGTCGATACCACTACTGATGTTCTCGGGAGTCTTACCGGCAGACTGGGGTCTTTACCGGGAGTCACGGTCAAGTCGAATCTCTCAAAGAAATAGGGGCGTAGTATGACACACACCCCGAAATCACTGCGTCTTCAGATCGGTATCTTCGGAAGGATCAATGTCGGTAAGTCCAGTGTATTGAATATGATAAGCGGACAACAGACTGCGATTACCTCATCGATTCCGGGGACGACGACTGACGTTGTTGAGAAGAGTATGGAACTCTTACCTATTGGACCGGTTGTCTTTCTTGATACTGCCGGTATTGATGATGAATCATCTCTTGCCAAAAAACGTACTGCACGGACGCGAAAGATCTATCGCAGGGCAGATATTGCAGTATTGGTACTTGAACCCGGAATCTGGAGTTCTTATGAGCAGGAGATCTTGGATGAAGTGGTGAACCTGTCACTTCCGGTGATCATCATCATAAACAAGATCGATCAAAGTCCTGTGACAGAGATATTTCTTAAAGAAGTATCTGCTAAGGCGAAGACAAAGAAC
>CAYYPJ010000092.1:0-4967 GCA_964473495.1 uncultured Spirochaetales bacterium | reverse complement strand
GAACATCATATGCTGCAGTTCGATCACTACTGCAAAACGTGATACCTATATAAACGAATTCAAGCGGATGATCATAAGTCTTGTTGATGAAGACTATATCACGCCTCCTCCTCTCATTGGGGATCTCATCCCGCCGGGCGGGCATGCTGTCTTCATAGTCCCTATCGATATTGAAGCTCCGAAGGGCAGGATCATCCTTCCCCAGGTTCAGGCTATTCGCGATATGCTTGATGCAGACGGGATGGTGACGGTAGTTAAAGAGCATCAGTATAAAAAGACCATTGAGAACTTCAAGAGAGCCCCTGACTTGGTTGTCTGTGATTCACAAGTAGTCGATCGGATGGTCGCTGAGACCCCGGAATCTATACCCTGTACAACTTTCTCGACACTCTTCTCCCGATACAAGGGAGATCTTATAAAACAGATCGAAGGAGTCACTGCCCTCGATCATATAACTTCTGCTGATAAGATACTCATAAGTGAGGCCTGTTCCCATCATGCGATGGAGGATGATATCGGGAGAGTGAAGATACCGAGATGGCTTGCCGGATATCTTGGATTTGCCCCGCAGATAGAGGTATACAGCGGCCATGACTATCCGGAGAATCTGAAGGAATACGCACTGGTCATTCATTGCGGAGCATGTATGATCACACGGCGAGAGATGCTTATGAGAATAGAGCTTGCACAGGAAGCCGGTGTCCCTGTGACGAACTATGGGATCTGCATATCCTATATCCATGGGGTACTTGGCAGAATCATCACACCGTTCCCAGGTGCATTATCTGCACTGGAAGGGAAAAGAGAGAAAGAGGTCAGTATATGAGTACGTCAGTGAAAGATTGGATAGCCGATAGAATCAAAGAGGATCAGATCACGCGGTATCTTCGTGAGGATGGTTCGGATTTTATTGATGAAGACCGAATCATGAAAGAACTTGCTGGACAGAAGAACCCGGATCCTTCATATGTTCGAGAGATCATACAGAAATCACTCAGCATAAAAACGCTTTCAGGGGAAGAGACTGCAGCATTGCTGAATGTAGAAGATCCTCAACTCATTTCAGAGATGGAAGAGGCTGCGGGTAAGATCAAGAAGAAAGTCTATGATAATCGTATCGTGACCTTTGCACCGCTCTATCTGAGCAGTATGTGTGTCAACAGGTGTAAATACTGCAGTTTCAGTATTGAGAACAGTGAGATGGAACGACGTGTTGTGAAGAGGGATGAGCTGGAAAGAGAAATACAGGCATTAGCTGGAAAGATCGGTCATAAGCGACTGATCGTCGTATATGGTGAGCATCCTGATTCAGATGCCGACTATATCGTAGATACCGTCAAAGGGATCTATGCTTCTGTTTCCAAGACAAAAAACGGGACCGGTCGTATCAGACGAGTGAACATAAACGCAGCGCCGATGTCCATTGAGGATCTGAAGAAACTCAAAGAGGTCGGGATCGGTACCTTTCAGGTGTTTCAGGAAACCTACCACAAACAGACATATCGAACAGTCCATCCGGAACATACACTGAAGGGCAACTATGATTGGAGACTCTACTGTATGCATAGAGCGTTCGATGCAGGTATTGATGACGTAGGTATAGGTGCATTGTTTGGTCTCTATGATTGGCGGTTCGAGGTGATGGGATTGATCTATCATACCCATGAACTGGAGAGAAGATTCGGGGTAGGTCCCCATACGATATCATTCCCTCGATTGGAACCAGCACATAATGCACCACTAGCGACTAATTCAAAGTATCTGGTGAATGATGAGGATTTCAAACATCTGGTTCTCTGCCTCAGACTGGCTGTCCCCTATACCGGGTTGATCCTGACCGCCAGAGAGAATGCTGAGCTTCGTAAAAAGATCCTTCCTTTTGGGATAACGCAGACAGATGCTTCATCGAAGATAGGTCTGGGTGCATACAGTAAAGATCTTAAAGAGCAGGAAGATGAGCGACAGCAGTTTGTGTTGGGAGATACACGTTCTCTTGATGATGTCGTAAGAGAGATGGCGGAATTAGGATACATCACCTCCTTCTGTACGGCCGGATATCGCTGCGGACGGACAGGGAAGAAGATCATGGGGCTGCTCAAGTGCGGTAAAGAGGGAGAGTTCTGTAAACTCAATGCTATTCTGACGTTTCGGGAGTGGCTGGATGATTTTGCCTCTGAAGAGACAAAACGCGTTGCAGAACCACTTATACATAAAGAGATGGCAGAGGTGAAACAGCAGAATCCAAAGATGTATCCTCAGTTGATGGAGTATTACAAAAAGATCTGTGCCGGAGCTCGGGATCTCTATTTCTAGAAGGGACTATTTATGAGTATACCGATCGAAGAGATTTTATGCCGGGAATCTTTTGACCATGACGATATTACACGGCTGCTCTCGATCGGTTCTGATGAAGCTCCTCTGCTGAAGGAACATGCATGTCGCATTATGCGGCAGTATGTCGGGGATCTTGTCTATTACCGAGGGATAATCGAATTTTCGAATATCTGTACGATGGACTGTTACTATTGCGGAATACGGAAGAGTAACACTAACGTCTCATCGCGGTATAGCCTTTCCAAAGATGATATCGTTTCCACTGCACTCTGGTGTGCAGAACAGGGATACGGTTCAATCATACTGCAGTCAGGAGAACGAAGGGATGAGGAGTTTATCGATTTCGTTGAAGATATGGTGGCAGAGATCAAACATCGCACTATATCTGAAAAGTTACCGAATGGACTGGGAATTACCCTTGGTATTGGCGAACAATCTCTGGAAGTCTATGAGCGTCTCTATAGGGCCGGCGCTCATCGGTATCTGCTTCGTATAGAGACCACGAATCAGAAGTTGTTCAGCAGGATCCATCCTCCGTCCCAGACCCTGTCTGGAAGGATCGCCTGCTTGAGATCGCTCCGTGATGCCGGGTATCAGGTAGGGACTGGTGTCATGATAGGTATCCCCGGGCAGACGATAGACATGCTTGCCGATGACATTGAGTTCTTTCATGACATGGATATAGACATGATCGGAATGGGTCCCTATATCAGGCATCCTGATTCGGCTATGGCCGATCTGGGGATGATGGATACAGTTGCGTTACTCCAGTTATCATACAATATGATAGCTGTCACACGATTAGTGCTGAAAGATGTCAATATTGCAGCGACCACGGCATTGCAGGCTCTGATACCTGATGGTCGTGAGAGAGGGCTTGGGTATGGTGCTAATGTCACCATGCCGAATATTACTCCTACGAAAGTGCGTGGAGAATACCAGCTCTATCCGGGTAAACCCTGTATTGATGAGAATAAGTCTGCATGCAGGGAATGTTTGCTGCGGCGAATAAAATCTAGTGGAAGAGACGTCGGCTTTAATATGTGGGGAGATGCACCCCATGCTGCCTATAGAGGGGTATGAGGTTATAGCATTATAGTCTTGAAAGGAGAGGCGCAGCAGTTGTATGCTGCTGTGCTGCTACCAATCAAGGAGTCTTCTTTCTCCTTCGATACTCTGTATCTCTGTGATATCCTGAGAGACTTCAAGAACTCCGGCATATGCACCTGAATCATCATATAGGGCATAATAGGTGATCATAATCTTTCGTTCCCCCAAATTGAGCCAGAACATAGCCTTCTTCTTCTCTTTATTTTTGAAAGACTCTACGATCCTCTTCACAATATGAACACTCTTCGGCGGATGGCACTTCTCAACTTTTCTGCCGATGATGGCCGGGGATCTTGGGAAGATACGGTCGTCAGTGGCGGAGTAGTAACGTACACTGTCCTGATCGTCAACATAGGTGATATCGAAAGGAAGATTCTTCAGCATGATATTCAACTGTTTATTTGTCAGTCCACCCTCTTTCAGGGGTATAATAGTCTCTGTGGGGGGAGTGTCCTCGGAGATCTCTTGAGCTCTAAGCTTTGCTGTACGTTTGATTGCTATACCGGGATCCCAGGTACTGCCGGGTTCTATCCATGAGAAACCTATCTCACGTTCTTCTGCATAGATATGCGCCCAGACGATGGGATCGAGCTTCTTGATGGCAGTCGGGAAGAGGATCTTCTCTTCCATGAAGATCATAGTTCTCATGATCTTTATCAGGGCATGTCCACGCTTCTTGATCTCTTGTGGGGATGCATCCGAGAGGAGCAGTTCTTTACACTCTTTGAAGAGAGTCCTGATCTCATCATGTTTTCCCCACATCACAGAAGTCGGCCCGGTAAAATGGATCTCTTCAAGTTTCGGGAATAACTGGTTCTCTTTTCGCTGATAGTGTTTTTCTATCTGTTGAAGATCTTCTAACGCTGTGAGTGCTTCTTTTTTCTCAGTCTTCCCCCTTTTAAGTCCTTTGATCAGTCTTTCGAGCGCTGTAAGTCGTTTCTCAAGTTCCCGGTTCTCAGCACGATAGGTGTGAATCGGATGACCTGGCAGCATGTGTTCTTCCTTATGCTTCTTCAGTTCATCTTCAAAGACCTCTACATGGATCTCACACAGATTCTGTATAGATTCTACACTAAATCCTTCATCAACGAGAGATTGCTCCATACTGGCAATCTCCTCTGCACTTAGACCGTCAAGAATTGCTGCAAACTCCTTCTTCAGATCCAAGACGCCCTTTCCCTTATGAAGTTCCCGTACGATCTGTTTCAGTTGTTCCTGTTTATCGGGGGTTCCAAAGACTTCACTCATTTTCTCACCTCTTTATATGTGTATCACTAGTATGATAAGACCAAAAGCTGTTGTTGTACACCATCTTTCATCGACATTACGATCAAAATAGATGATGGGCGGTAACCTCTGTTACGAATGAAAGAGTATTATGAGTTTCCGATGCCCCATGGAGTAGGGGTCCAAAGATGTGTGGGGATCCCGGCCTTTTTCAGAGCTGTGTTTGTCCAGTTGTTGCAGGTGAAGAAGAGTGAGTAGGTACCTGCTGCCTCTACAAATAACGATCTCGTATATTC
>CAYYPJ010000091.1:0-9789 GCA_964473495.1 uncultured Spirochaetales bacterium | reverse complement strand
AATATCCTTCGGGGAATACGAAAAAAGAAGGGGGGGGTACACATCTTTGTCGGGGAACCGATAGATACGGACTTACCAGACCCTATAGCCGTAGCTGGAGAGATAGATCGTCAGATACATCTGGGGTATAAATTATGGAATACAAACTATATTGCCTATGATCAGCTTTCTGAGGGTAATAGATTTGCTGATAGATATACCGCCTCAGAGCGTAAAGATTTCTTAAAACGTTACAAGTTCCCGTCTCCAGAACTGCGGTCAATGATCTTAGAATCATATGCAAACCCAGTGAGGATGTACTTAAAGGAAAAAGGGGAATGAGCCACCGGGGACATATACTGATAGGCACTGCAGCAGTGTGTGTCCTCTTGGCTTGTGCTTGTACACAACATATCCCCGAGATCTATGAGATGCATACACAGATTGTGAATTATACACATTGTGATACAGATGTCCGTGACCGATCTCTTGAACTGTATGTGCATATTTCCGGAGATGATGCAGACCATGATATTGAGAGGATCATCATAGATGCTCCATCATATAGTGCTCTCCGATGGACTATTGAACGAGACCATTTCTTCTCGTTCTTTCAGGATGGAGAACTCTGGCTAGGTTCTAATTCGATAGAAGCGTCTCGTATGCTTGATGGCGTAGAGAACTTTCCTACCGGTACCTACACACTAAGAATCATTGCAGCCAATGGGTACGAAGACCATATGGATTTTGTGATAACAGACCCGATAGCACTGACCGAGACGAGTAAACGGCTCTTTCCGGACTATGATCCTCATGATGATATGATCATAGCTGAAGGAAACAGTGTAGTGACCTTACGTGGGTATGATACGTCCCTGCAGCCGTTAGGGGCGATAGAAGTCTCTACTTCGGAACGTTTTTCACTGCAAAGAGCGGCTATTGAGAGAACTCTTGGTAAGAAGATCGGATACTTTGAGCTTGAAGTGAACGATTCAGTCCTTAGACAGGTGTTCCGCTCCGGGATGTATGATTACCGGGAAGACTAGATTGTCCGTTTGACTGCTTGGTAGAGCTCGGAACGTGAGATCTTTGTCCAGAGAGGTCTCCCATGAGGACATCTTGGGATTTCCAGAGAAAAGGCTTTCTCAATAAGGTGTATTGCCGTGATCTTGTCTATAACATCTCCCTCTTTGATTGCAGCCTTACAGGAAATAGTGGCAAAGAGGGATCGTATGATCTCCTCCGGATTTCCCATATGTTCCTGTATGAAGGTGATTATATCGTCTTCTAAGAACCGAGCGTAGTTGGGGAGTGCCGTAAGAAGCCATGTACGGGTATCAGATGTTTGTTGTTTCAGCGTTATCCCGGCATCAGTATAGAACTCAAGATGGGTAGAGATGTAGTTGTGTATGTCATCTGATACTGCAAAAGATATCGGGACCAGAAGCGGCTGCTGGGTGATATGAGAAGTCAATTCTTGGTAGATGATCTTTTCATGGGCAGCATGCTGATCTATGATATAGAGCGTATCCTCACGTTCTACAAGCAGGAACACACCGAATATCTGACCGAGGTAGATAAAATCATATGTCGGGCTGCTCTCAGGAGTTCTTGGCGGTGTATGAGCTGTATCAGCATCAAAGGCGGTATGTGCTTCTTTGATCCAATCCCGAGATGGGGGGGTATTCCTTGAAGCCTGGACTGCAGTATATGGTGAGTGGTGAACATGCTTGGATATCTGAGCAGCGGGCTGGGGGTATGACCTATCGGTAAAGGTGAAAGAACTCTGATGATTCTCCTCATCGGTGATCACCTGCTGCTGTTGTTGATAGAGATGCTGTTTGATTGTCTCTACTAGCTGATGATGGATCTCTTTTGCTATGCGCAGCTTTACTTCCCTTTTAGCGGGATGAATATTAAAATCCACCAGCTCAGGATCGACCGTGATAAAGGCAAAGCAATAGGGGAAACATCCCCCCGGGAGATAATCGTTGTATCCATATTGTACTGCCTGAACGAGTGTGAAATCATCGATAAACCTATTATTTATGAATATCTTGATAAAGCTTCGGTCGTTACGATAGAGAGCTGTCGTGCTGCAGACAAGATGCAGGGAGAATGATCCGCACTTCTCGTGAAGTTCTTCAAAGAATACAGGATCAAACTTTCTGGGATATGCATCGATGATACGTTGAACGGAATTTGCCTTGGGGAGGAAGAGTGTCATTGTCCCGTTAGAGAAGAAACGAAACTGAATAGCGGGGAAGGCAAGTGCTTTCTCAATAAAGACTCGTTTGCATGCAGCAGCTTCAGCTCGCTGACTCTTTAGAAAATTCCTTCTGCCGGGAATTGAGTAGAACAGGTCTTTGACCTCAATAGTGGTCCCTTTTGTGTACCCCCCAGGTGTTGGACCATGCTCGATCCCATCCGTAACCGAGAGGGTATAGGTCTGTGCTGAATCTACTGAACTCATGATGGTCATCTTTGAACAGACGGCCATACTTGCCAATGCCTCACCGCGGAAGCCAAGAGTGTGTATTGCATAGAGATCGCTTACCTGTGATATCTTAGACGTCGTGTGAGACTTACAGCAGAGAGTAAGATCCTCTTTACTCATCCCTATCCCATTGTCGATGATACGCAGTGAGCCTATTCCTCCATTCTCTATGTAGACATCTATAGTTGTCGCATGAGCATCGATAGCATTATCAAGGAGTTCTCTAACCACTGCCTGCGGGCGGTCTATGACTTCCCCCGCAGCTATACGCTGTGCTACAGAAGGATCTAATTGTATGATTCTATGATGATCAGGCATGTGTGCTCCATATATTAGAATAGATGTATGTTTGTCCCTATAGTATATGCCGGTACAATGATTCCTGACCCGGCATCAGAATTGTCGACATACGGATAGGTTTCAGCTGATGGCTCATATTGATTCACTGTAGATGCTCTTCCGTATATCTCAAATCTTCCGGCCGTATAGGTGATATCAGCGAATACCTGGGTAGATATATCAATGACATTGAAGGTGTTCCCAGGTCGAATATTATAGGAGAGACCGCGCATCACATAACCGCATGAAGTCGTGAACGGTGCAAAATCATAGGAAGCTTTGACACCGAGGAGATCAGGACTCTCCGCTGCACTGCCGGTAGGCCAATGAATGCTGAAATCAGACTCAAGATCCAAGCTGAAGAATGCGGTGATATTCAAAGCATCCTTTTCATAGGTAAGCGAAGTGTATAACTCCCAGTTCACAGCATTTCTATCCGTAAGATAATCGCCATTAAGGCCAGAGACAGCTTCTCTTCTCCATGCATAATCATTTCCAAAGAGGTTATAGGTAAGAGCACCCTTGGAATATGCCAATGAGATTGTCATTGAGAATTCTTTATACGAAGTATCAAATCCCGCGTTGATCAAGTAGTTGTAGTATGTACCTTCTCCCATGAAGGCATCGGTCTTGAACTCCTCATCAATCACGGTCAGCAGAGCGAATTCACTAAAAGCTTCAACAGTGTAGATTTCAGTATGTGCGATGGGAAGCGAGATATCGAGACCGGGGACCCATAGCATCTTGGTCGCAGAATTGCCTACGATGGATCCGGGATCTTCAAAGGTCAGATCAATGATACTTGAGAGTCCTACCTCGAATGCATAGATATCGGGGATTGGAGTAACGCCAAGACGTACAGCCATCATCTGAGGATTTGAAAGATCATTCACGAGAAGCTCAGAGTCAACGTATTTAGTATCAACAGTCGAATAGAGAGCAGTCCTGTTGATAAATGGTGCATCTATTGCTGTGTTGAGATGTGAGATCAGTGTGCCGTGACCTAACGTAATGTCTTCACTGTTAGAGACGCGTAAGAAGAAAGGATCGTCTTCACTGTTGATCGTAATATGATCGATAAAAGAGAGTAGATCTATGATATTTTCTCTTATATCATAAAAACCGGTAGAAGTGATGGAACCCACAAAATCCCATGGAGTGTTTCCGGCATCATAGAGCCATGTGGCGGTATCGAAAGGATTCCCGTTTGTATCTATGCCGAAACGAAGGCCAAAATCAATAGTGCTGGTGTGTATACCGGGGAAGAGATAACATGATGTATATGGTGAATCATACTCAGATGATATTCTTGCATCTTTCGATCCTACACCTGCAGTAAGGGAGAATAAAGAACTTCTTGGTCCCTCTGCTTCTTCCGCTTTCTCTGTTTCCTCTGTACCCGTGAAAGAAGGCATCAGGGTAGTGATACCCGTAGACTTATCGAAGCCGCCGACCTTTATCGTCGTCTCGACGGAGAGGGTCGGAGTGACCCCCCCTGTAGTTATAGAATGAACCGGTGAGGGACCATCGTACTCTGCAACCTGTGAATACCGTGCAGTCACTGAGATATCCTGCTGTGTGTAGGTGAGAGATCCATACAGACGATTAGCAGGCGAGAACAGGTCGTATGAACCATCCAGGAGTGAAGAGATCATACCGTCACTTGAGAATCCGATAGTCCCGTTGAGATGTTCTAATCCGCCGCTCATGGCAAGAGTGATCCTATCTGCATCAAATGATGGAGCAAAAGAATCCACAGCGGAAGGAAGATAATATGAGAGATCAGTGTTAATCAGTTTAGTCTTATATGAGATATCCCCATAGATGCCGAATTCACGAATCTTTGCATCCGCAGGATCATAGTTTGCTATGAAATCACCTCTTCTCCACTGATAATCATCACCGAACATGTTGAAAGAAAGGTATCCGACATTGTATTGACCTAAAAGTGAATAAGAAAGGTTATCTGTGGAACCGGTAACACCGGATGATATCATATAATTCTGCAGTCCGTTTGCATATGATGCAGCATAGTCAAAGGCAGAGGAGTCATAGAGCATCAATCCTGCAGCATCAGCTAGTGCCGTAAGGGTATGGGTATGGTCCTGTACTATAGGGAAAGAGAGATCAATCCCGGGAGTCATAATGATCTTTGTCGGTATGATGTCAATGTCTGCAAGCGTGAACACTCCGATAGTGAATGGATAGATATCGGGTATCGGCTGCACAGCGAAACGTGCACCATATAAACGGGCATAAGAGATATCATCTATGAGAAGTTCATGACTGTAATATTTCGTATGAAGCGTCTGATAGAAACCTGTTCGGTTGATGTATGGAGCATCAATCGATGTGGACAGATCACGTAACAATGTCCCATGACCAAAAGTGAGGGGTGTCCGGTCATCGATATTGAGATAGAAGGATTCTTCAGGTGATCCCACATGTACAAAATCGATTATTGAGAGAGCATCTGTGGTGATATCATTGATAAGGGCTAAAGAGTAGGGTGCACCGCCGCCATAATTCCAAAGCAGGTCTCCTCGTGGTCTATACCAGTTAGAGAGCGAAAGTGGATTCCCCTGGAAAGCAACACGTAAACGTAATCCCAAATCCATATCATTCCAGATAATATGGGGATAAAGTGTCGATACGATATAGGGAGTATCTGATGATGTCGTCAATTTATGCATAAAGCCGAGACCTAATCGTAAATCTACTCCAAATGTCTTGTTCTTGTGTTCCTGAGATGAGCTGTCTGTTGTTTTATCATCTGATACAGGAAGTATGAGTTCGAGCGTATCAGGCAGCGGCTCCTCTATCTCCGGTTCAATGGTAACTGCTGGTGCCGGTGGTTCTTCTTTTGCAATGATAATATCAGGTTCAGGTTCAGCTATAGATCCTTGCTTCACGGAAGGTTCGGCAGGTACTGCTCCCTGCACGGCCTTTTGATCAGGTTCTTTCGGGACAGCAGCAACTGCAACTGGTCTTTTATAATGGTTCACGGGGAGACTCTCTGAGAGCATATCCCGTTGTTCTGTATTCACAACTGCTATCTCATTTGTCCCTGAGGAGGTTATGACCTCATCGTTTGATGTGATATCGTGACCTTCTTTTGTTGCAAGATTCATGATGTGTGCATCACCTCTATTGATATAGAAACGTTCCTCTTTACTGATCTCCAGTAAGAAATCACCATGAGTAAAAACATAGGACGATTTTGGAGTCAAACAGGTGAGTTTTGTATGGAAGGCGTCTGAAACAGCTCGAATACTTCCTTTGATAATATAGATAGTGATAGCATCATTCTGGAGCGTATCAATGGAAATAAGAGAATTAGGTCCTATGGTAAGGGCTCCCAGTGAAAGGGTCATCTCGATTGGTTTATCCAATGTCTGAATGATCCACCCTTCTTCGACATGTGAGATTGAATCTGTCTTCTCGATAAGGAACCCACGTTCATCAAAGATCTTTGCACGTGCATCATCAAGGTAGAGGGCAAACTCAAGAGGTTGGGGATCACCGGCAAAGAGAAGGCCCCCCTGCAGTACTATCATAATCATAAGGATTGTACATAAAATCTTCCATCTCTTGTTTACCATGGTCATATCTCACTTTTTTTGTTTATATATAGCAAGGCTCTTTCGGCATATGATGCGAAAGAACCCTACCTATGAGCCGATCTAGTTAAAGTATACAACGCAATACAATTTTTCTCAATCATAGACGATCTATGGGAGTGGTATTTCGAAATCTCCTGCGATCTTTAATCCCTGTGTTGTCATATTCCCGTCTTCGTCGAAATTGATGATGTAGCCGAGTGTCGTCTCAAGTATGCTGTATTTGATGGTGACATTTGCGTTAATGGTTGAGTCTTTTGTCGGGGAAATAACATCATCAAAGAATTCCTGGAAGGTATCTCCAGTCAAGTTGTTCTTGGTATATGTTCCATCAAAGTAGAAGAACGGTAATATTCCTTCACCCAGTTTGAAATATGCTTCCATTGAAGGTGATTCTATTTGAAGCATGCTGTCTTCTGTCGTTATATCGCCCCGGATATTGAGGTCAAAGACCAGGTTCTCTTCAAATAGATCAAATCCTGCGTTTGCATGAAGATAGAGATTATCAGCTGCTATACCGGGATCAAGGTATGGTATGCTCCGATCAAGATCATAGTTCTTATTGAAATAATCTGGTTTAAATCCTGCTTTTGGGAATGTCACATCAGCGCGATAGTGAAAGAACCCCAGCATATTCCCCATAAATCCTGTTCGGTATGCCATAGATGATGCGCCCTCTTTCTTTTGTGATGCAATATCTCCATAGAGGGTCATCCCGAACAAACTGGAGTTGACGATCGGCATCATCATATCTGCACCGTACATCATGATGTTTTCAGGTACGACTTGCGGGTCTTCCGCAAATTCTGCATGTGCGTTCGGCTGGTTGTCAACTGCAATAGATCCACCTATCTGAAAGTTGTGTAGTAATGGGAAATCCATGAATGCAAGCGGTCGTACATAGATCCTTCCTCCCATCACATCATAGAGGGCAAGATCACTGATAAAGGATTCAAAACCAACATAGGGGAACCCGAATGCATTTCCATCTACGTCAATCTCAGTACCTATCATGCTGAGTCTCGGTTGAAGTACGGTATTACTATACCCATTGACGAAAATACCGGTACCGATGGTAATATCGTCAATCTCACCGATCTTTGCATAGATCGGGTCACCTTTCCAACCATAACGAACATATCGTATGACTGGAAGATATAACGATGCAACAGTTTGTGCTTTTCCGATGATGGATGTATCCTCGGAGAAATCCGGAACCCAATCATCTGAGACAAAAGAGATGACCGGATCTGTACCTAGTTCAAATCGAAAAGAACCAACTAGACCTATCCCCCAATTTCCTATGGATATATCGGGTTTTAAGTTTACTCCGATCAAGTTTGCTCTGGCCTCGCCACTCTCATCTGCAAGATTGTATTCGATCCCGATATTCAGATCAATATCATAGTTACTTGACGATGCACTATAAAGTGGAACTATCAAACAAAGCACTATACCTATACACAAAAACAATTTTTTCATAATCATCTCCCCCTACAAAAAAAGTATATATGATAACTTGTGAAAAAAGAATCCCCAGACAATAAGAAACGCTTTCATATATAGTAACAGATATAAAAGCTGGTATGTTACAATTCATTATAGGTTTTGAAGATATTATATCATAGAATACTAGATGAAATGGATTGAATCAGATCACATAGTGATTGGAAGTAGGGACCTGAATGGTAAGATGAACTCATTCCCCAGTATAGGAGAACAAAATGAAAGTTCTATATATCTGTTATACTGAGAATCGATAAAATCCTATAATAATAGGAGAATCCATAATTCGAGGCATATAGGCTTTCATCATACTCGCCCTACGCAAAAGATTATCATGTATTGTGGGGATTTGGCTATCTTTCATTGTGGGAATTGTCGGGTTTCTATTGTAAGTTCTGTCGTATTCATATTGAAAGTTGTAACCTAAAATCTCGCGTAATGCTTAGTACTACCGTTCTTTACTGACGGGATTCTGCTGTTGGATCTCAAGGAACAGAGGCGGGATACACGAGTATCGGAGCAGTATGTGATGAATCAGGTATTTGATACCCTCGAGGTGATAGAGTGTCATGCCTATCCGGGAAAACGACTGCAGTCTAGAGACCTCCTGGATAAAAAGCGAGATCTTTGCCAGACTCTAGAAGTCTGTCGGACTTTACAGACAGCAACAGGGTAAACGTAGCGACCAAACAGACTGAATATGATATATTAAGGGCAAATACTAGAAGCTATACCTATTATAGATTCGGTATTCTTGAATGAACAGGATTTTCCTTCTGTTGCAGAGCAAGCTGCAGATTCCCATGAGCCTTATTGTAGACGTTCTTTGCAGTATCAGCATCGATCTCCAGTTTGTGCATGAGCAGTGCTAAAGCTGCATCATTATCTGTTATCTTCAGTAAGTTCTCTGCCGTTTCTCTGTCAATCTCAGCTGCGGCCATCAGAGCTTTAGTTACTCTTTGAACTAGTTTTTCATTTGATATCTCTACACAGACCATATAATTCCTATAGACTCTGCCCAATTTGATCATTACCCCGGTGGAGATCATGTTCAAGATCATCTTCTGTGCAGTCCCAGCTCTTAGTGCGGTGGCACCAGTTATCACTTCAGGTCCTATTATGACAGTGATCTCATGATCAGCAAGCTCCCCCATTTTCGAATCTCTATTGTTCACAAGACAAACGGTTAAACATCCCATTTTCTTAGCTTCCTGCATTGCGGAAATGACATATGGGATACTGCCTGAAGAAGAGATCCCTACAATAACATCCAGAGAGTTCAATGACAGTTCGACAAGTTCTTGTTTTACTGTCTCGGTATCATCTTCCACACCCGGCAGTACTTTATACACGGCATCTGCTCCACCTGCTATATGCCCTTGAACCATCTCATAGGGAACATTGAAATAGGGAGCGACCTCTGCGGCATCTAGAATACCGATCCTTCCGCTGGTTCCTCCCCCTATATAGATCATTCTGCCGCCTGCTGAGAGTCTATCAGTGATTGCATCGACAGCTTGTGCGATCGATTCCAGTTCTTGTTCTATAGCGTGTGCGATCTTAGCATCTTCTCTGTTTATCATCTGCAACATCTCAATTGTTGATGCAGTATCTATGTGTAATGTATCTGTATTGACTGATTCACTGGTATAGCCGTCTATAGTGAAACTCATTCTATTTACTCCATGCATTTATATACTCTTCGATTTGATCTCTCGTATTCTGTTAACCACTAACCTCTCGCAGCGAGCTCTTTGAGGATCAACGAGGTCACCCACATTGATGCTTTTGCAACGACATCTGTGCACTTGTTCTCATGGGCTCCATCGTCATTGAACTGCTGTTTCT
>CAYYPJ010000090.1:0-9896 GCA_964473495.1 uncultured Spirochaetales bacterium | reverse complement strand
CCTCAGGACAGGAGATCCCGCATCTCCATATTCATATCATCCCGCGATATAATGATGACAAGAAGACTCCTAAAATGCTCAAAGAGACATACAACCCGGATGAGATAGTTAAATTTGGTGAACAGCTGCGATTTTGATCATACAGCACAACGGCAGATTATGATCGCTGGTTCCTTTGGGTTCAATACGATATGAAGCACTTGATCGGTTATTGTGGTACTGACATCCTGCATCAGCGATTCGCAGGATACCGCACCAATGAGGTTCACAGGAATAGCGTATTCATGCCTGACGTTCCTGCGATTGAGAATCGTCACAATAGCCTGCTCTCCAAGAAATCGTACACAGCTATAGAGTTCGTCTTCAGTATAAAGCGTACGAAAAGCCCCATAGGCAAAAACATCATGGTAGGTGTGTCGTAATTCCCCAAGCCTGCTATAGAGCGTGAAGAACTTCATATCCCACTTTGACCGATCCCACTCCATCGCATACCGAGAGCCCTCCACACTTCTGGAATGGCCATTTAATGCAATCTCATCACCATAGAAGTAAGAGACCGCCCCGGGAAGTGAGAAGAGCAGATACAAAGCCCCCTGATAGAGCCCCCAATCCCAGATCGCAGTATGGTGATAGAATCTGGCAGTGTCATGAGAATCGAGCAGATTGAACTGCAGGAATTGTAATTGATTAGGCAAACGTGAAAGATGCTGTTCAAGAGCCTGCTGCAGTTCAGAACCGGTAATAGCTCTGCCAGACTCCGGTTCTCCTCCATAGTTGTGCATCAGATACCTGTCAAGCTCACCTAGCCAGCTTCTGATGGGTCTGCAAGAAGCAAAATAGTTCATAGCACTGTCCCATTGATCCCCCTGAAGAAAATCAATAGAGTCTTCCCAATCCTCCCCGATGATATAGGCTTGAGCATTCTCATTCTTGACTGCTGAATGGATTCCCCTCCATATTCTGTGGCAGTAGTGATCCCCCCCCATAGTACCGACTTGATTTGCAACGTCAAATCTCCATCCATCTATTTTAAAAGGTGCTTTCAGATAATGGCGCACCAGAGAATCATTATCTTTCCATATATATCGACGCAGCAGCTCAGACTTATAATTCAATTGCGGTAACGTCGGCACATCCAGCCAATAGCTGAACAGCCCGCTTGGAAAACGATCATAGAACCCCGCCTCTTCAGAATCAGGATCATGCTGAGCCTTCTTGAACCATACATGCTCAATCCCTGTATGATTGATCGATACATCCAGGATCGCCCGTATTTCAACTTCATGGAGATGCTCCATGAGCGATATCAGAGCATCATCACCGCCAATATGTTCATCAACATGAAAATAATCGGTACAGTCATATCGATGATTCGTCTTTGCCGAGAAGATCGGATTTATATAGAGTGCATCAACATGCAGCTCCTTAAAGTGAGGAATAGCCTGTTCAATACCCGCAAGATCTCCATTGTAGAAATCGACACATCGACCTTCTTCATATTCCGGAGGTTCCTGCCCCCATGGTATGACACTGGTCATGGCACCATCATACTGATACTCTTCCGGGACTACTCCAATCGAGGGATCCCCCTCACGAAACCGGTCAGGAAAGATCTGGTAAAAGACTGCACCGGGAACCCACTCCGGATTCCTCATTCCGCACATGATGACAAAGTTATGTTCCTCGGTAGGGCAAACTCGCTGAACTCCTGCGGAAGTATAGTAGAAGAACCCGTCAGGAGTCTCCAACTCAAACCTGTAGTTCAGTCTTTTTTTCTCCATCTCCAAGTTAACCTGAAAATAGATAAAACACCCTCTCTGTTCAGGTACATCCATGGGAATACGAAAACTCACTCCCTCAGTGATCCCTCTGATCCACACCCGTTTCACTGGAGCATCCTTGCTCATACGTATCGCAACAGTGATGCATTCACAGACAACCGGATATGGGTTTGAAACAAAATCCCGGTTCACCTCTGAGCAGACAGTCCATTTCCAGTCGGTCATAAGGTTTGGCATGATACCCTCCTCTCTCGTATTATAGAGAAAAAGAATTCGAGGATTCTCTAGCTGTCATTATTGAAACATACAATCAAGCATATTCATAGTACCTTATCCTCTATATATCCCGATTATCTGATTATAGCTATTCATTAAGTCAGGGAGAGGACTGCCGTGAAAGAATAAGATATATCCTGAGTATTCGCACCTCACCGATACTGTTTCTTCCTTTACAGCAAGAATGCCTTTCGATTCATGGGAACAAGATTGCAAAACTGCAAATCACGATATACAATAGTCCTATGGCACAATGTTATTTTTGCGGTACAGCAATACCAGAACAAAAGAAGATATACAGGAACACGACCTGTGACTCATGCGGCAAGCCGTTAAAAGTGTGTCGTAACTGCAAATTCTATGATAAGGATGCTCCACATGCATGTCTTGAACATATCACTGACCCTGTTCAGGATAAAGAAAACGCCAATTTCTGTGAGTTCTTTGTCTTGGATTCGCGTAACAACGCTTCTGGGACACTGAACAAAAAGAACCATGCCATGGCAATCAATGCCTTTAACAGCCTTTTCTCTGATTGAACAAGGAGCCTATAGTATGCTCGAGATCGACACAACAGCACCTGAATTCTCACTGAAGGATTCCGAAGGAACAGAACATTCTCTCTCTGAGTTCAAAGGATCATATATCATCCTCTACTTCTATCCACGGGATAACACCCCGGGATGTACCACAGAAGCATGTGCTTTCAGGGATTCTGCTCTAAAACTTACATCGCTGGATGCAGTCATCATAGGCGTCAGCAGCGACTCTGTAAGCAGCCATAAACGTTTCAAAGAAAAGTACCATCTTCCGTTCCTCCTCTTATCAGATCCGAAGCGAACTATGATGGATACCTATGGAGCGGTAAAAGAAAAGACCCGCTCAGGGAAAGTCAGTCTAAAGACTATTCGCATGACCTATATCATTGACAAAAGGGGAAAGATCATTACATGCTATCCAAAAGTAACTCCCAAAGAGCATGCATCACAGATACAGGAGTTTCTTGAGGAGCAGCCATGAGACGTACATCTATCTTCATCGTAGTCCTTATAACTATTCTTCTGGGATCATGTATGACAACACAACCTGATTTCATGATTGATAACTCCCGTCTTAAGCATCAGTCCTTTGATTCATTGGCATTGACCGTACTCGTACTCAACGAAGAGCACCCTGTGGAGGATCCTATGGGAATCGTGGATATCATTGATTCAAGATCACCCTCTTTACTGATCTTCTCCGGAGATCCCGCTACTGTTGAGACTCTCAAAAAGAATCTTACAATGAATATCGCAGTGATCAGCAAGACCAGGATCGCAGCATCACGATATACAATCAGAACACGCAGCACAGAGGGATTCTCGGTAGATTTAGACGAGACTCATTCAGTCTTTGTGGATCTTTCAGACACCTCACCGATGATAACATCAACAAAGGCAAGCCCCTCGACTGAAGCACTGCACTGTGATGCATATGAGCAAACGCATGCTGAGGCTGATACACTCCCTGTGACGATCTATTACAATGGGTTACTCCCGCTGGATACAACCGACATACATACTATGTATGCCGGTCTTCAGGGGATATATGCAAAATTTGCTGTTCCTGATGCAGAGGAAAAGAATTAATGTATCGTTATTCTGCCATAAGCAGATCAAGATCCATCTCACACATGACTGAGGGCATTTGAATGCCCCATTTCTCCAATACGATCGGGTGAACTTCGCCAAAGATACCTATGCGTATATCACTGACTAATATCTCCCCCGCACGTCCATCAATGAACCGAGGGTCAGTCACCTTTCTCAAGATATACTCTTTTTTCAGATAAAATAGGATAGCAGAGACGGTACTGTTAATCTCATTGAATCCAATCGCACTATCAGCCGAGAAGAACCCAAGGGCATTTCTCGTAGTAGTACCGGAGTTATCTGATTCATCGAGAAATGCGATCTTACCAACTTCAAAAATATTATGCGGATAGACTGCATTACCGGAGACACGCTCAGAATTAAGCAGTGAAGGCATAATAGATGCCCTCACATACTCATAGTTCTCGGTCATAGGATTTGCAATCTGAATATACTCTGATCCATCGATGTTCATCCTCTCGATATAGTCCTTCCTGGAGCCGAGATAGTTGTAGATCATCTCCTGGAAGCTCAATCCTATCATAATATCCTTGACCTTTCGCCCAAATGATTCTGCAGGGGAAAGTCTCCCAACGGTATAATCCTGCGGCATTTCCGGTTCAAACTTCGTTAATCCATGACCGATCATCACATCTTCGACGATATCAACGGGGTGTAAGAAATCGTTTCTGTATTCAGGGACGGTGATAAACAGCTCATTATCATCAACAATCGTATAGACTCCCATCGTTTGCAGAGCCTTCACTGCCTGCTCAGCAGTGAGCTCCTCACCCAATAATCTATTAACATAGGCAAGTTCTACAGATACCGGCTTCTGAAAGTAGTAGGGAAAGACAATCTCTCTACCTAATTCAGTCTCATACGGATAGACGACTTTTACCGGTAGGATCGTAAAACCGGCATCTGCCAGATCACAGGCTACAATAGATGATGCAAGGATAAGGTCTTTTAATACTGTTCCGGTAAGTTCTATGAATAGATTGTCATCTCCTACTTGGACAGCACCAATCTTAGCACTGTTAATAACCGGCGGAAAACTCAATACTTCGTCATGTGCATCTCGTAAGAGCGGAAATCTTGGTAGATCTGCTACAATCCGGCCGAACTCCCTTCCTTTCGGATGTTTCTTAAGGATCTCCCGTAACGAAAGCTCACTCTCCATCTGAAGCGGTATGAATACAGTCGTATCAGGATCAGCCGCAATATACTTGACGGGATAAGTAAAGAGATCGCTTCGATAGACTCCCATGGCTATCGACTTTCTCTTTCTTCCAAAGTTCCAGCACAGTTTTTCCTGTGTCTGTATGATATCTTTCAACATAGGTTCATCTATCGCTCTCCCAGTCACCTCAAAAGCCGCTATGTAGGGACGTATCTCCTCAATATTCTCATCAACCTGTACTATGCGTTCGTCACAATCAAACTGTTCCATTTCTGTTGAAAAGAAGTCGTAGAAAGGTATTTCCCCATTCTGCTTCACACGCAACTGTCGAGCAAGTCCGGCTGAAGACCATAAATCAGGTCTGTTAGTATCATTAAGCTCAATCTTCAAGATACCCTGTTTATCATCATACCCGTCTAGTTCCGCCTTTGCGACAGGAAGGATCTCTTCAAGCATCTCATTACTATATGTCCTGCCAAGTAGTTCGTAGAACCTATCGGCCTTTACCTCAATCTTAGGCATACTAATCACCTCTCCTCATTCGAACACTCTCAATGTCAGGGGTGAACAACTCACGTAGATCACTCAGCCCAAGATGCATCAGTGCCATTCGATCTATTCCAAGCCCCCAAGCCAAAACCGGCACATCGATCCCCATGGCCTTGGTCACTTCCGGTCGCAAAATACCGCTCCCCCCAAGTTCAAACCATCCAAGGATCGGATGTTTGATATGAACTTCGATCGAAGGCTCTGTAAAGGGAAAGTATCCGGGAACGTATTTCACCTCTTCTGCCCCGGCAAGTTCTTCGGCAAACATCTTCAAGAGACCAAGAAGCGTTCTCAGATTCACATCATTTCCAAGAACGATCCCCTCCGTCTGGTAGAAATCAGCACCATGGGTCGCATCGACCTGGTCATATCTAAAACATCGAACCACCCCGAAATATTTTCCGGGGATCCTGGCATGCGGCAGGGTCTTTGCGGAGAGGACAGTCCCCTGACTTCTCATAACTTGCCTTCGGGTAAATTCATGGTCAAAGCTGTATTCCCAGCCGCGGCTCCCTGTTGTCCATCCGTTCTCGTGTACAGCAGCTACCCGATCAAGATACGGTTGCTCGATTTTCTTCGCATGTGAAGCATTCTTGAGGTAATAGACATCATGGATATCTCGTGCACTGTGAAACTGCGGCATGAACAATGCATCCCCATTCCAGAACTCAGTCTCTACCAATGGACCGTCAAACTCTTCAAACCCCAAGGAGGTCAGTTTATCTTTCACCCACTGCAGATATTCACCATAGGGATTACGTCTTCCCAACAGAACTCTGCTTGGCGGCGTTGAGAGCGAATAACTTCTAAACTGTCTGTCTTTCCAACTTTCAGTTGCAAGCATGCTTGAAGTGACTGCCCCAAGTTCATCACCGGTCACTCCGGCACTGACTAACCGCCTCTGAACATCAAGTCCACTCGCTGTGATGGTATATATAACCTCTTCGCGTTCTATGATCTTAAAAGGGACCTGTGAAGCCCCTCGCTTTTTGCTGATTCTGCTTATGATCCTTCGCTCCTCGTCTACAAGATCGGAATCAGCTAACATCTCCACTGAAGCACGTTCTATCAATCCTTTGATGATAGAAAAAGATTCAGGGAGTTTGGTATCCTTCAAAACAGCCTTCTTCTCTTCATCCATACCGAATACGCCGGCTTTTGAGAGCTGTCCGAATGCCGATCCGACATCACGCTGCTCAAGCTTAAGAATCTTGGCAATCTCGGGCAAAGTCTGAGAAGCCTTCTCCTTCAGCAGATTGAATATCCTTTCCCCGGGAAGACCTATCTTTGCCTGTAGTCTTCCTAGATCGGTCAACTCGTAATAGACTTTGGTCTCCCGTTTGTATTCTGCAATCAACCCTTTACTTTCCAGCCAGCTAAATGCCTGATTACACTGTCCTAATTTGAATTTGAGTTCATTGACTAGCCGATTAGCAGTGATCTCTTCGCTGTTGTGTACATGCCGAAGTAAACGAATCTCCAGGGGATGAAGACTCTTGACATCAATATCCATATATACTGTTTCTCCTGTATGAGGTAGTCACCCGTTTATTGAATCATTCTATATATTCATGAAAGAAAATTAAAGTGCTATACAAGAGTTAGCAGAGAATTAATTAGACTGTAGAGTCTCCTTCCTGCGCAGCCATACAAAACAAAGGTTCACAAAAGCACAGGATAACAGAAATGAGATCATATATTCATTGGTCACACGGTTATTCTCAGACGAGATAGATATTTAACCTTGATCCTCACTCTTTCGCATACCTCTTTCCCATAGAGATCAGAGAGACCTTTGTACAAGAACGTGAAGGTCTGCTCATCAATGATTTCTTTTCCTTCCAGCCCGACTACACTCCATGTCCGGCAAGCTCTGCAATCTGAGCAATCTTTCTATCAAGCTCATGACCGAATCCATGGATGTCAACATCAAGGAATCCTCGGATAATACAGGAGACAGCTTCCCGCTCCTCCATCCCATAGGTCATAAGATATTGGACCTGCTGGGGAGCAATCCTCCCTATACTCGCTTCGTGACTCATACAGGCCTCCGGGTGGCATGATTTCAACCCGGGGACGGATTTAACAAATCCCTTTGACCCTGAAGTGATAAGCATACCGGCACAATCAACGTGTGCATGACATGGAGCATTCCCCACAAGCAGCCCCTTTTGCAGAATTCGACCTCCTGCACCAACAGCCCGATGAGCTATTTCTGCACTTGTTTCCTTCGCATTAAGATAGACATTCCCCCCGATGGTGATCATTGAATCTTCAGAACCAAGAATGATACTGAAATATTTTGCTGATGCACCTCTCCCATCAAGATAGGTCACTGGATCGGACACTGTTGTCCCCGCAGGACGAAGTGCCACATAATTATTGATATACCTGCTGTCTTCTTCCACCAAAGCTGCTGAATGCGATATGACTTTCATATCTGCACCCCAATTGTGAATCATAGTATTCTGAAATCTTACGTTCTTCCCTATGTATGTTTCACTAATGGAGTTGTGTTCACCACGTCTCACACCATATTTTGAGACACACCCGGTAATGAGTTCAAGCTCGGAATCATCTTCCATGATGATTATATTATGGATCAACTGTTTTTCATCGGGCTCAGTCATATAAAGTGCCGTCTGTACAGGCAGTTGTATCTTCATCCCTTTTCGGACCTTTAGGAAATATCCTAATGGCTCTTCACAGCACGAGAATTTATCATATAAAAAACTTTTTTCTCTTGAGATTATCCCCCAATAGTATCTGTCTTTCAACCATGCATACTTTTTCAACGCCGCAGCTATTGGTAATAGTTCAAGGCCATCGACACATGAATACGCACACAGAGCTGTTGAATCTTTTACGATACATGTCCCGGATCTTTTCTCATCATCATCGACAAAGACTGCAACTTCTGAAAGTGCAAGTCTATCATCAGCTAGAAGGTTATCACTGATATTATCAATACTCCCTGCTTTCATATCGTCTTATTCTTCCTCTTACAGGTAATACAGGAATCAAATCCTGACTCTTCTATTTTCCCTATAATTATCTGCGGGTTCCCGGTGCATACAATCCTCCCATCCAACATGACATGAGCTTTATCAGCATACAATTTTCTAAGGATACGGCTGGAATGGGTTATTATCAGACCTGTCTTTCGTTTCACAGGATATGCTTTATCGGGCGTGAACAGCATTGTGATCATTGTACACAATAATCCCAGAGAATCAATATCAACTCCAGAATCCGGTTCATCAAGCATGGCAAAGAGGGGTTGTCTTGCCAGCAGCAGTAGAATCTCTGATTTCTTTATCTCCCCTCCTGACAACCCTCTATTAATATCTCTATACAGAAGGGGCCTCATCTTTGCAACATGGCTCAATCGATCAATCTCATCTTTTTGTTCCGGATTCTTCTCTAGCAAATAGTCAAGAAGCATCTTCTGCTTGACCCCGTTGATTGCAGGAGGCCGTTGTTCCATTAGACCGATCCCAAGACGAGCTCTCTGCGTTATACCGAGATCAGACAGATCCCGCCCCATACATGAGATACTCCCACTGACAATCTTATACTGAGGATACCCCATAATTGTCATGACCAACGCAGTCTTCCCGCTCCCGTTGGGTCCCAGCAGTACATGTACTTCCCCATCAGTTATATCCATATGTATATCTTTAAGAATCGTCACTCCTTCGACTTCAACATATAGATGGGTTATCTGAATCATCTTATAGCATACTCCTTATTCGTCCAACAGAGAATAATAGATGCCCCATGTATCCCGGTAAAATACTCTTCCCACTGTTTACCTGCTTATCATTATTCAGCAGTCCATTTGTTCCTTCATTCGCTGCAGCACGTATACATCATTCTCTCAAAGCTAATACATCCCATCATGGATCAAGTCTTCACACCCCGCGAAATAGTTCAGGAAAGAATCTTCCGACTTTCTGTTTGTGTTTCACGTATTCATCTCCAAAGAGCGCTGTTACCTGTTCTTCTTCAGCCATTGAGGCAGGGTCATTCCCTATCACCACACATAACCCGGATATAAGCGGCCGGAATGTCGAAAACACACAACCCAAACCTGCCGGCAGCAGCACATAGGAAAACATACCATGGAGGCCCTGCAACACTTAACGATCCATCCTCCACAAGCTCCTCTCGATATAACACCCTGGGACTGAGTGGCTCAGAGGCTTTCCGGTAATAGACCGCTCACCCCTCCTGCCATAAATGACATCACGGAGAAACTCGCTATATGAACAGTGATGCTCACCATGTTTATACGTATTAACTTATAACAAGGTACCATTGCCCAGGGTACGTGTCAATACTTGTCAAACTAAATCTATGGTATTGTCCCATGATGATATGAAAGATGTTCACCTCCAGTATCATTCAGCGGGATATATCTGATGAGAAAAATCAGCAGCGCATTCTTGTATACTCACTCCTGCAGGATAAAGA
>CAYYPJ010000089.1:6252-9923 GCA_964473495.1 uncultured Spirochaetales bacterium | reverse complement strand
AATCTTACAGTAAAGCTAAGTTTAGGTCCCACTATGATTTACTAATACTCCAACCGGATTTTGTTTTCATAGGACTAAACAGTTACAAAAACTCTACCAAAATTAAAGAAAACATTCTAATAAATCATGACTTCCAGAACCAAGAATTAGAAGATTATTTCTTTTGCACCTTTTCGGAAATATAATTTCCCCCTCCACTCCCTCGGGGATATCAATTTTAACGATGATATTCCCTTCAACTAGTTCCCACTCAACTGAAATCATACCATAGGGGGTTGGAACTGTGCCTTTTGCCCATTTAATTTCACAGTCCTGTATGTGAAGACGGAAGCGTTTAAATCCGTTCTCCAGGGGCATCACCCCAAGAATCTGGGTCGACAGATAATAGGTAGGAGAAGACGAAAAGCCGTGACAGGTACTTGTTATATTCGTTATCTGCCAGGATTCCCAGAGGGTAGGACCTTGTTCAATCATGGGGCCCCATTTACTTTTTATATTTTCAAGAAGAGTATTAATCATACCCGCATTTGCCATAGCTCCATGAAGAAATACTGAAAAGAAGGGCTGTACCATGATAATATCTTCTGCGGAATTGAAAGGACGATCCTTATCCCATCGCCATGTTTTTGTCAACTTCACATGCTCTTCATCAAGAATGGTGGTAAAAATACGGGGCCATCTTTCTTCCGGAGCAATATTAAAATAGACAACGGCGGCATTTGCATGCTGGCTTACGACTTTGCCTTTCAAACCTTTCTCAATATTATCTACATAGGCGCCTCTTTTCTCGTCCCAGAAAGTTTTATTGATTGACTTTTTCATTTTCCCTGAAAGTGCCGCATATTCTTCGGAAATACCGGGATATCCCAGCTGGAGGGCAAAAGAGGAAACAAAATTCAACGCTCCTGCATAGAGAGCATTCTCTACCAAAACCTCTCCTTTCCGCCCCAGTTCTACAGACCAGTCAATAAAGATCCAGCCCGGAAGATCGCAAAGAAGATCATTTTCATCCAGGTAGGGACTGAACCATTCTAGTAATCCAGTCATTGCCGGGAAAAGGTCTTTAATCGTTTCAAGGTCCCCGGTAAATTTCAGGTAATTATCCGCTATAAATATCCAGAGTAAAGCGAAATCAGGAATATATAACGCCTTGGAAGTATTTAAATCACTTGTAGTAGCCATCATGACCATACCGTCAGATGTCTGGGTTTCAGCCACCTGCCTCAGGTACTTACGGATAAGCCTTGTGTCTTTTTCAGAAACAAAATTCACAAGAGATTCTACAAAAACATCACCAATCCATTGCCGCTGCTCACGGGTGGGGCAGTCCATAAAAGAATCCTGAGAACACATTTGTACTGTGTACGCCCCAGCTTCCCATACCTTGTTAAGGATGGGTTCTGAACAGAGGAAACTGCCCTTCTTTTCAGAAGGGTAACCGGAGCTCATTAAAGCGATCTTCCTGATAAGAAGTTTTTTCTGACAATTCCTGATTGTGAGCTTTAGATATCTTAAACCGGCCATCTCAAATTGCTGAAAAATATTTTCGCCATCACTTAAGGTTATTCTGTGAACATGGACAATTGAAATTCCCGGAACATCGGGAGGAAGAAAGAGATCATCACTTTCAGTTAACCTCTCTCCATATGCAAAATCGATGAGACTATTCTTCTGCGAAGAGACTTCCAGATGAATCCGCCCAGTGACAATACGTCCAAAGTCAAAAAGCATTACCGCAGCCTTTCCTGAAGAAGTGGTTATCTCATAAAAGTCTTCCTTTTTCTCTATCAGACAGGCAGAGAGATCACACAACTCTTCACTCCTCATCTGCTGCGAAACAAGGTCTTTTTCAATTTCTTCAACTTCAGCGGTTCGCAAAACTATTTCAGGGTAAATGAAGGCTTCTTCAAGAAAAGGGATATCCCTTTGAACAAGGCAGGGGAAGGGAACAATATCAGTTCCCCCAAGAGGAAAAGGTGTTCGGAGAATTTCAGGAGAAAACCAGTCTGAAGCCTTATAATTGGGTAAATTCCACCCTGGCAGAGATTTATTAAAATCGTAATATTCGGTAAACCCTGTACCACAGTAGGGACCATCCCGGAACCAGGCTTCTGACTCCCGGTATTTCCATTGAGACCCTGAATCAAGTATAAGCTTTTGTTCGTTTGTTAAAATATCACCCTGACAGAAAAAGCCTCCGCAACCGAAGAAGTCTAGCTGAAGCCTTGAGGGCAATTCATACCAGGACATATCCTTTCCATAGGTATGCACAAGAACTGCAATAGTATTACTGCCCTTTTGCAGGTATGGATTTATATCATAACAATCAACATATTGTTTTTCCGGGTGGCACCTTGCTGGCCCTCGGCCTATCATTTTCCCATTTATGTATAGTTTATATCTACCGTCGGCGGAAATATAAAAGGGTTCTGCGGAAAACGAATCTTGCAGCTGAATTTCTATACGAAAATGAACATAAGAATTAACGTAATTGCTAAGGTCATTAGGTTTTGTATGGAGGATGTAATCCTGTTTTTTAACTGAACCCTTAACCCAGATCCATTCTGCTCTCCGCTTAAATTTATTTTCCAAGTTATCTTCCTTTAAACTCAATGTAATTCCCGTCAGGATCCTGGAGAAAAACCAGATATCTGCTATCTTTGATCTGAACCGGTTGACTTATAAACCTGACCACCTGCGCCGGTAGGTTCTTATAAGTCTGTTGAGACTCATCTATTGACAAAGTAAAATATCGGATGCCAGAACAATTTTCAATCTCACAGAAATCCAGATCCGGGGGATTATCAAACTCAATTAACTTTATTTCAGTATCTCCTGCATACAGCCTGTGTATTCTACATTCTTTTGCTGAAAATCCTAATTTCTCAGCAAGATTCAGAGGGACTTTATCAACCCGGTTTTCTGGAAAACCAAGAATATCCCGGTAAAATTCAAGGGCTTTATCAATATCCCTGACAATTATACTGAGATCAACAGCAGCCTTGGTAATTTCCATTCATTTCTCCTGAGTCTAAAATCCATAATCATAGGTAGCATCAAACATTGCTATAATATTTTCAGGCAGTACACCGGATTGAATATTATGAACATTATAAAAGACATACCCTCCGCCCTTCATAAATATTTCTATATTTGTTTTTACCTGTTTCCGTACTTCGTTATAAGGGACACAAGGCAGTATCTTCTGGGAATCAATACCCCCCCCAAAAAAAATGGCATCTGCTCGCCAAAGCGTTTTTTCAGATTCAAGCGGTCCATACTTGCAACACTAATTTGAACAGTATTCAGGATATCTACACCGTTATCAATTAAATCAGGAATAAAGGCGCCCCGCTCTGATCACCAGGTCATCGCCAATCATAACAACATCAGCAAGGTCTTCCACCTCCTTCAAAAAACCACTGTAACAATCGATCCAATATACCAGAACTTTATCAAGAAGGGCTTCACAGAAATCAAGATTCTCTATCATATCTACATACCAACGCTCTAGCCCCCGTAAAAACCAGCACATATCAAAACAAATCCCGCCTATTCCGGTACTCAGAGCAAAATTAGTATTCCCCCGAATATTCCGTGCCTGTGTCCGTAATCCTGTGGAACGTGTGGGATCCCCCCCCCATCCGGAAAAGGATAATTCCCAAGATCAC
>CAYYPJ010000089.1:2587-6152 GCA_964473495.1 uncultured Spirochaetales bacterium | reverse complement strand
TGTGGAACGTGTGGGATCCCCCCCCCATCCGGAAAAGGATAATTCCCAAGATCACCATCAACCACTATTTTTGAACCTGTAATATGTTTTGATTCATCCGAGGCAAGATAAAGAACTGCCATAGCAACATCCTCAGGTATACCAAACTCTCCGAGAGGTATAGTTCTACGCATTTCTTCCTGCTCTTCTTTAGAAAAGGCCTCCCGGAACATTTTAGTCGACACTATTCCCGGATGAACAGAATTACATCTGATATTGTATTTATTTCTTGCACAGTAGAGAACCACAGTTTTTGTAAACTGAGAAACTGTCGTCTTACTTGCTCCATAGGCTGATAGTTTCGGTGTTCCGATAAACCCAGCCATGGATGAAATATTAACCATAGATCCCCCCGCTCCCCTTTCGCATAACTGTAATTGCCTGCTTACAGCCGAGAATCACACCTTCCACATTTATCGACTGTACCATTGTCATTCTCCCAGTGTAACGGTCTCAGAATCCTGAGAAGCTCCATCATTGGATATTCCTGCATTATTTATTAGGATATCAAGTCTGCCCCTTTCAGAAATAAGCCGGGGAATTATCCGAGTCCAGTTCCCCTCATTTGAAACATCCTGCCTAAGAAGCAGCGCATTACAGCCAAGAGCCTTAATAGCTTTTTCACCAGCTGATTTATCAATATCGGTGATGACAACCTGTGAACCCTCTTTAATAAATAAGACAGCAGTCGTAAACCCGATTCCTAAAGCACTGTCGGTTATTAACGCGACTTTATCTCTGACTCTACCCATCTTCTATGACAAGATTAAGCTGCGTAGCTCGCGTACTATATCGGTTGCTTCACCGACTTTAATCAGCTCTTCAATCTTTTCCAACCCATACTCATTCATTCTGAAATAAAGCGCTTCAAGCCATCTGATGCTTTCATTGAGCGCATCCCTACCGTCTTCACGGTAAGGATACTGATCCATCGAATACCACCCCTCGTATCCAGTCTTATTAAGCCAGTAGAGCATCTCAACGTATTCAACGGTATGGATACTCCCGACTATCATGTCATCATCCCAAGATTTATAATTATCATTAAAATGCATGTGGTACAGTTTACCAGCTTTCATAAGACGATAAATTGATTCCGAGACATTCTCGCCCCCCACAAAAGCATGGCCAACATCGATAGTTACTCCGACATTCTCACATCCTGTGTCAAGGGCGGTAAGGAGAGTATCAGAGGAGCGAGCCAGATAGGAAAAATTTCTTGGTTCTTTTGGTTTGTATTCAAGAGCAATCTTTACATCAGGTTTATAATCCGCACATTCTTTTATTCCTTCAATAAGCCAGGAGTTTGCCTCATCAAAATTCCCCTGAAAAGGATAATCATAACCGTCCTGCCCAGGCCAAATGTTGATCAATTCGCCGCCAAGTTCATCCATGATATCTATCATCTCTTTTGTAACAGCTACAGCCTGTTTCCTCACCAGAGGATCCCGTGATGTGAAGGCTCCCTTCCCCCAGACAGCTTGGCCGAAATGATCAGGAATTATTGAAACTAGCTTTATATTATTGTCTTTCAACAGGGAATCCATGACTTTCACATTTCCGGAAGTTATGTCCCAGTTTCCCACGAGTTCAATACCTTCAACACCTTCGATAGAGACAGCCTGTCTAAACATCTCCTCAGTCGGCAGATTTTTTTTATAACCCGAGGAGAGAAACCTGTCGCAGGTATTTCCCAAATTTCCCAAAATAACAGAATATTTCATAAGTGCTCCCTATGGGTCTATTTCAATATTAAGATAATCCATTTCTTCTTTTGTTAATTCAATCTCTACTGTCGCGGCATTTTCCTTTACTCTCTCTTCCGTTCAGGAACCTATCAGCGGAAAACAACAATTTAATGGACCGGGAAGAACCCAGCTGACAGCAAGTTAGGAGGGAGTTACACCATGTTTTTCCGCGAGCTCTTTACCTCTGTCAAGGCGTTTAAAATTGTCCTCCCTGCCGTAGCATCTGAGAACACGCTTGCTTTTTTCTGCTTCAAATGGTTCCTGATTGCCATTCTGATATTCCCCCGAAAAAAACCACCGCTTAGGGCAGCCCATGGGAAAACAGCCATTTGATTCTGCCAATACCATTCTCTTGCAACAACGGCGGCATCACCGGTAATTGCAATCGAATTGTATCCCCATGGATCTTCATATTGTTCTGCAAGACTGAAATGATGACTGCTAATAGTAAATCCTATTAATCCATGCTTAGCAGCGTATTAATTTGCCTCTTGTATTCGCTGATATATCCAGTTGGAAGCACCGATTGAACGGATTAAACCATTTTTTATATGCTCATTGAGAATTTTCATAACAATGCCTACTGGTACAGATTCATCGTCTCTGTGGAGAGCAAATATATCCAGATAATCAAACTACAGTCTTGCAAGACAGTCATGGATATCTGCTGTTATATCAAATGGTGTAAGCCGGTTTCGGTCATCATTTGGATAAGCTCCCTTTTCTAACAGGACCACTTCTTCTCGGATTTCTCGTGATTTTACCCAATCTCCAAATATTCTGTCACTTTCTCCGTCAAAATACGTATGAGCTGAGTCAAAGGCATTGATTCCTTCGACAAATGCAGAATCAAGGATTCTGAAAGATCTCTCCTTGCCCAGGATCTTTTATAACACTATGCCCCGAACTATCCTTAGGACCTTAGGACCTTCTTTTCAATTCCGGGGATTTCACCATATTTCATTCTATCCATCCATATAATAGTGCTCAATCGACTATATAATGACCGGGCACTATTATTCTTTAGAAATCCCTATTCATAGCTCTGAGATTCGTCGATATCCACATCGATCCAGTCACTAATTTTGACCCATTCGCCGTTCTGAACCTGAGCCATAACGCCTCCGGCAACACCTTCACGTCTGGTTTTAGAAAAAGTTACATAGCTGCCTTTTCCTGTGGGATAGTGGTCGAAACTTTCCATAGCTTCAATCAAGCCCTCTCTTGTAAGATCTTTTCCCGCACGTTTCAAGGCTTCAACAAAGAGTTCAACACTCAAAGAGTGCTCAACCTGACCTCTATCAACATTCGGAGCATATTTATCAAGGACTGCCGCAGCTGCCCTCATTTCGGGTGTTGATACCTCCGGTTTATCTGCTCTATACTCAAGAGCTCCCCACCATGAACCGTATACACCTTCGATATCTTCAGGATCCATCATGCCGAGAAGAGTATTGTTTGTAATCGGCTGATTTATCATAATATCCGAAGTAAGTCCAACTTTCCTGATTTCCTTGATTGCAACAGCTGCAGGCTGCATTGTAAACCCGAAGATCATTATCAGATCATGATCGACCTTCGCTATTTTTGCGACCTGGACAGAAGCGGATGTTGAACCTTCTTTAAGGGCTTCCGAGGCTACGATTTCGATTCCCGTTCCATCAAGTTCTCGTCGAAGACCCTCAAGTCCTGTCTTCCCGCTAGCGCTGTCTCCATAGATACAGGCAATTTTCTTATATTTTCCCTGTGAGCGTATTCGGGGTCAAGTTCGCCGTGCT
>CAYYPJ010000089.1:331-2577 GCA_964473495.1 uncultured Spirochaetales bacterium | reverse complement strand
GTTTTCATTTGTGTTGCAGTCGTAGGGAACACACTGAATAAATATTTCTTTGGAGGAAATATTTGATCATAAGGAGGAGCCATGGGAAATAACCATGGAACTCCCTGCTCAGCAAAGAAATCGTAGGCAGGTCTTACGAATGATCCAAAGCCGAAAAGAACGCAAAAAACCTTATCTTCCAGGATCAGTTTTCTGTAATTAGCAAGTGCCTGACTTGCGTCAGTACCGCTGTCATAAGTAATCAGTTCCAGTTTACGACCGTAAATACCACCTTCTTCCTCGTTATACTTTTGAAAAACAGCATTCGTAAGATCGACAGTTAAACTTCCAATAAACCCTATCGGTCCGGATAAGGGCATGGTAAAACCAACAAGAATTTTATCATCGGTTACACCAGGTGTCCCAGCTTCCTGATTCCCGGCAGCGAATATAACTGCAGGAAACAGCAATGCAATAAATAAGATACTTAACAAAAATTTCCTCATTAAAAACCTCCTATCAATGGAAAACTATTTTAAAAGGAACCCCATGTCCCTTAAATACACTTTATTTTTTTATTCCTAGGTATGACTCCCTGATCTTTTCATTTTTAAGGAGTTCACTGCCATGACCTTCCAGCGTAATCTTTCCTGTTTCAAGGACATAGACATAGTCAGCAATCTGAAGTGCCATGAATGCATTCTGCTCTACAAGCAGGATAGTCGTCCCCTCCATCCTCAATTCCTGAAGGAAAGAAAAAATATCTTCAACAATAACAGGAGCTAAACCCAAAGACGGTTCATCGAGCAAGAGAATCTTAGGCTTGGCCATAAGTCCTCTGGCTATTGCAAGCATCTGCTGTTCACCTCCGCTTAATGTAGATGAAATCTGCTTATGTCGCTCTTTAAGAATTGGAAAATAGCCGTACATTTTCTCAAGATCATTCTGAATTTCTCGTTTATCCTTTCTGCAGTATGCCCCCATGATAAGATTTTCTTTAACCGTAAGATCAGGAAAAATCATCCGTCCCTCAGGAACTTGAATAATCCCCTTACGAACTGCCGCCTCTGGGCTAAGATTACTGATATCCTGGTCTTTGAAGAACAACTGTCCCGACTGCAATTCCAGCAGTCTTGAAATTGCTTTAAGACAAGTTGACTTTCCTGCTCCGTTTGCGCCCAGAATCGCGACGAGGGAACCTTCCTTAACATCAATAGAAACATCATCAAGGGCCATAACTCTACCGTATGAGCATGTAATATTTTTAAGCTTCAGCATTCATCGCTCCTTTCCCGAGATATGCTTCAATAACCCTCGGATTTTTCTGAATATCTTCAGGTTTACCATCAGCAATGTCTTTTCCGTACTGAAGAACAATAATTCTATCTGAAATATTCATTACCATTGACATATCATGCTCAACGAGAAGAATCGTAAGTTTATAATCATCTCTGATTCTTCGTATTACTCCCGATAATTCTTCCGTCTCTACAATATTCAGTCCGCCTGCGGGCTCGTCAAGGATTAAAAGTTCCGGTTTCAGCGATAATGCCCGTGCCAGTTCAATACGTTTTTGTATTGGAAAAGGAAATTCTGAAATTGGAATATCAGCGTATTGATCAAGATCAAGATATCTTAAAATATCCATCGCATCCTCAGCTGCCAGCTTTTCCTGTTCTTTTACATGCTTCGTTTTCAACAGTTCCTGCCAGAAGCGTGTTTTTACATAGAGGTGTTTAGCAATGAGAAGATTTTCAAGAACGGTCATTCTGGAAAAAAGTTCCAGATTCTGAAAGGTTCGGCCTACTCCGAACTCCGCGATTTCGTGCGGCTTATGATTAGTCAGGTTTATCCCTTTATACTCAACAATCCCTTTATCAGGCTTGTAGAATCCGCTTATTATATTAAAAACGGTCGTCTTTCCTGCTCCATTCGGTCCAATAATAGAGAAAATCTCATTCTCATAAACCTTTAGACTCAGATTGTCGACAGCCTTAATTCCTCCAAAACTGATCGAAAGATCTTCCAAAGTTAATATATTGTTATTTTTCGACGACTTCATTTTGCTTAACCTTTCCTCTTTTTATCGCATTGCTTAAATTAGCGTACAGCTTACTATTCCCATTATTTTTATGGCGAATTTTATCCCACATTCCATAAAAGCCATTTGGAGCTAATAAAACAAAGAGAACGAGGATAATACCAAAAACAAGACTCATATGCTGATTGAATTGCCCCCCGAAGACCTGGGGCAGCATGGTTATGAA
>CAYYPJ010000089.1:0-321 GCA_964473495.1 uncultured Spirochaetales bacterium | reverse complement strand
GTTATGAATATACTTCCAAATATCGGACCAAGGACACGGCCGGTACCACCGACTACCATTATCAGAAAAAACGATAATCCCATGGCGCTGAAATATGAAGCTTCGATGTATCGTATTAAATATGTATAAAACAATCCTGCAATTCCGGCAAGCACGGCACCGAAGGCAAAAACCTTCAGTTTCTCTTTAGTAAGATTTATTCCCATTGATGACGCTGCTATCTCATCATCACGGATTGCATTCCAGGCTCTCCCTGTCCTTGTTTTAGAGATATGTCTTACTGCTATCATCACGAGGACTACCGTTACTGCCGTAATATAA
>CAYYPJ010000088.1:0-9975 GCA_964473495.1 uncultured Spirochaetales bacterium | reverse complement strand
CGAAAGCCTAACTGACTTAAACGGACAATCAGCTCTTTATGGGTATCCGGCTGCAGTTGATCATCAGCAAAGAACCCCTCGTATACAAAGATATTCAGAGGTACTTTCGCTGCCTCACTACTCCTGATCCTGCGAAGGGTCCCCGCTGAAAGATTCCTAGGGTTCGCATAAGGGGTCTCTAATGACTCATTCAGTTGTGCAAAGTCCCCCTTTGCAAGATAGATCTCTCCACGAACCGCGATGGTCACGTCCTCCTGAAGATGCAGGGGCACCGATCTTATGGTCTTCACATTCGCTGTGACGTCATTTCCAATATAACCGTTTCCTCGTGTTACTGCCCGAACTAGCATTCCCTTCTCATAATAGAGGACGATAGAGACCCCGTCTATCTTCTCCTCGATGACAAAACTCAATTTCTGACCCACACGTGTTTCTATACGCTGCATCCATATCCGCAAAGTATCTTCGGCATAGGCCTTATCAAGGCTCAATACGGGGATGGTATGTGCTGCTTCAGGAAAATCAGAGGAGAGGTCAGATCCGACCCGCATAGTCGGTGAGTCAGCTCTTCTAAACTGTGGATACTGCTGTTCAAGAGACTGTAATTGATCAAAGAGTCTATCATAGGTTTGATCACTCTCATATGACCTGCCTAAGACGTAATACTCATGCTGCAGAATCAGCAATCGCTCAGAAAGCTTATTTATCTGATCGGAGATGGCCTGATCATTCTTCTTCATGAAAACTCCTTCCTTAAATCACAGAAATCCACCCCTGGAACGTTGCAGATATCAACAATTACATGATATTTTAACATAAAGAGGAATGAATGTCATGGATACAAAGCACTACATAAGTGCAATCAAACAATCGGGTATGCTGTATGGGCATATCGTTCGGTCCACTATAGCTCAGGGGAACGTCACCGATATTTCCATTCCAAAACTCTCTGATGATTTTCTCATCATCACATCTCATGATGTGCCCGGATCAAATACGATCAGAGTATTTGAAGAGACATTACCACTGCTCTCAGGTGAACAGATATTGTATCGCGGTCAGCCGATCCTTGCAATCTTCGGTCCTGATAATGAATCAGTTATCCTTGCCGCATCACAGATAGCAATCAGCTATACTGCATCAGATGAAGCAGAACTCACTTCCCATCCGGTTTATAAAGAGAAGACCCTGACATGGGGAGATCCTGACTTGGTCTTTGAAGATGCTGAAGATATCCTGGAGCATACCTATATGACAGGATCTCAAACATCAGTAACATCCTCACCGGTAGGAGCCTTCGCTGAGTCCACCGAATCGGGTATGGAGATCATCACATCGACACAATGGCCATTCCATGTTCGGAACACCGTATCAGAAGTGTGCGGTCTCACAAAACGGAAGATATGTATTCATCAGCTTCCCTATGACCCCAGTATGGGAGAAAAACTTCTGTATCCATCCATCTATGCCGCATTGTCTGCAATTGCTGTAATCAAGAAACACAGACCTGCCCGCATGATTGATACCTATCCGATCCATCGACCTGAATTGATCATCATCCGTAGGACTGCTCTAGATGCGGAGAAAATGCCTATAGCAGAAATCGTCGATGTACAGATCAATCAAGGGGCGGTCCCCCTATTCTCTGATGAATTGATCGAACAAGTCGTAGCAGGGGTCACTCCCATTTATAGTCTAAAGGCTTTTCAAGTCAAGACTCACACGCTTTCTACTCCATCACCTCCGAGGAACTTCTTTCAGGGACTCGGTTTTTCCCTAGGTCAATACAGCAGCGAAGCTCATGCATCTAACCTTGCCGTCTACAGTAACATGAACCCGGTAAACTGGCATATGCGTACCATGGTGGAAACAACAATACATCACAGGCAAATGATCAAGATACGGACATCCTTCATGAAGGACTTACTTGAACAGACAGTCTCACGATCCGACTTCTCCCGAAAATTTGCCGTCTATGAGATGCAGAGACACCGAAACAAGCATGTCTCTACCTTTACCGGCTACTCGCGAGGGATCGGTATTGCGACAGGCTATGGGATCAATGGATTTTCCAGATTTTTTACCGATGAGGGGAACTACTCGGTAACGGTCATCCTTGATGTAAACGATCAAATACGCATAAACACCAGTATGATCCATTCAAAAGCTACTGCTATATGGAGTACTATCGCAGGGACATTGTTAGGGATATCCCCTGATCAGGTCACCATAGTAGACTCCTCCACAACTAATCCCATCAACTCCGGTCCTGATATACTTCATAGAGATATCACGGTAATATCATCATTGATTGAACGTTGTTGTAAATCTATCAAAAAACAGAGATTCAAAGTACCATTACCCATCGTGGTCAATCGCAGCAGTAAACGTCCTCAAAAGGATCTTCAAAAAGTTCCTGCAAAGCCGCTATTCAAATATACCTCATGGGGAGCTATTGCCGTGGAGCTGGAGGTTGACCCGGTCCTGCTGCAGCCGGTCATCCTCGGAGTGTGGGGAACCATCTCATGCGGTCAAATATCGGACAGACACGCCCTTATGAGCACGATCCAGGAAATAATAAGAAAAGAACTCTCCGTACTTATCAGAACGGAGACAGGGATCATATCCACACCGGCAATCGATATCCGATTTGTAGGGCAGGAGGGAACCCGGTCGGTGAATCCGCTCCCAAATATTGTCGGCCTGCTTCAGGCTTCTTATACCTCTGCTCTCACCCAGGCACTTAATCAGAGCTTCACGTCTATTCCTGCCGGTCCTCAGGAGATATTCGAAGCTATAGGAGACCATGGATGAAGATTTCCTGTATGTTGAATAATAAACAAACAGCATTTATGACGTACTCTGATAAACCGCTGAATCTATTACTTTCTGAGGAGTCAGACATCACATCGATCACCCCGGGCTGTGGTAACGGCCGCTGCGGTAATTGCATCGTCCTTATTGATGAGCAGCCGCGATTATCGTGTTTGGTTCCGGCTTTTTCCATTACCGGGAAGAACATCCAGACTTTTGAGAGCTTTGCAAAGACCAAATGGTTCACTCATATCAGACGAGCCTATGCGAAACTGGGACTGCAGCCGTGTCCCTACTGCTATGCATCAAAGTCGCTGATCATCCATGCAATTCTTACCGAGAATATGAATCCCTCCGCTGATGACATTCTGCAGGCATTCAGCATCAACTCCTGTGCATGCATACCAGAGAACGATCTCGTTGAGATCGTTAAGACCGCAAGTAAATTCCGAAGGAGAAAACGCAGTGTATGAAGGAGTTAGAGCACCTGCAGTATTCACCCCGGAAACAATCGGTGAAGCACTAGCTATCTACCAACGATATCCCAGATCCGTACTGTGGGCCGGAGGCACTACGCTTATGGGACAATTGCGTCCGTATCCGAACCATGATAATCAGGATATTCTCTATCTCGGCAAGGTAAAGGAGCTTCATCGAATAACCAGAAACGAACGATATATAGAGGCAGGGAGTATGGTCTCTATCCAGCGTTTCCTTGCTGTAGGACAGCATATTCTGCATCCGGTACTATCAAGTGCCTGTCGGCAACTCGGGTCAAAGATCATACGAGGTCAAACTACGCTGGGAGGGACCCTCTGTCACCCAAATCTCAGATTGAATCTAGGGACTGCCCTCATGGTGCTAGAGTCCCAAATAGAGATAAGAGACTCAAGATCAACGAAATCATCGACTCGCTGGGTATCTATCAACAAGCTGTATAAGCGTGACGGCAATCTTGGGCTGATCCATGGCGAAATAGTGACGCGAATTCGTATTTTCTTCGAAGAAGCGAACTATCAGGTGTTTTACACACTGGGCAACCCGTATTTCCATCCTAAGCTGGCAGTACTGTATGCGGTGTTCGCTAAGTATGAGAAATCCACGATCTCAGAATTCCGTTTTGCACTCTCCTTCCCGATGATCGATATCCTCAGGAATAAGGCGTTAGAGACCGCTATCACGAGTAGAGATCTCCCGCTCTCCTCCCGAGAGATCCAACAGCTCTCTGCCCAATTACAAGAGGTCTTACAGAATTACTCTACCAAGATCTCCGGTATACAGACAGCAAGAGCCTGCAGAGTCTTCGAACGATCATTACAGGATATGAATGTAAAAGCCCTTACCTCGTAATCATCGTTCACTTACTGTCAAAGCTGCTTTACAGAAAAATCTCTACACGATATAGTTGGGCTGTATCACAGCCAATATATCAAACAACTATGCAAGGAATTTCGATGATAGATTTTGTCCATCTTCATAATCATACTGACTTCTCGCTCTTGGATGGAGCTTCTCCGGTAAACCGTCTAGTTGCAAAGGCAAAAGAACTAGGCATGAAGCATCTTGCGATTACAGACCATGGGAATATGTTTGGTGCTCTGCGATTCTATAAGGCCTGCCGTGATCAGGAGATCAATCCTATAATCGGATGTGAATTCTACATCGCGCCTGAATCACGATTCATCAAATCGGGATCAGATAATGGGAATAGATACTACCATATGGTATTGCTTGCTAAAGACTATACTGGTTATAAGAATCTTATGCTGCTCAACTCTAAGGCCTACACAGAGGGGTTCTACTACAAGCCGAGAATTGATGATGCACTGTTAGAGGAGCATCATGAGGGGCTCGTCTGCCTCACAGCCTGTCTTGCGGGGGAAATACCGGTACTTCTAAAAAAAGGTGCATATGAGAAGGCAACAGAGCGAGCCTTATACTATAAAGAACTCTTTGGGACTGATAACTACTATCTAGAACTCCAGGATCATGGGATCGCCGATCAAAAGACGGTAAACACCAGGATGGTCAAGCTCTCTCAAGAGACAGGTATCCCTCTGGTCGCAACCAATGATACCCACTATATAACGCAAGATGATGCGAATGCCCAGGATATCCTCATCTGTATAGGAACAAACAGAAAGAAACATGATATCGGGAGAATGAAGTTTGAGACCGACCAGTTCTATCTGAAATCAGGTGATCAAATGGCGGAACTCTTCAAGTTCGCCCCCGAGGCCATCTCCAACACCGTGAAGATTGCTGAACAGTGCAATCTTGAGATCATCTTCCCGGGACCGCTCCTTCCGAACTTCATAATACCTGAAGGGTTCACCAGCCCTGAAGAGTATCTGAGACATATCACTTATGATGGATTGAAAGAACGCTATGGGGATATAACCGAAGAGATCAAGAAGAGGACCGAGTATGAACTGGGGATCATCATCGGTATGAATTTCACCGGATACTTCCTTATTGTATGGGATTTTATCCATTGGGCAAAAGAACATGACATCCCGGTAGGTCCGGGAAGAGGATCCGGAGCCGGATCGATCGTAGCATATGCAATGACTATCACTGATATAGATCCACTCAAATATCGTCTGCTCTTTGAGCGATTTCTCAACCCTGAACGCGTCTCTATGCCTGACTTCGATATTGACTTCTGTTTTGAACGTCGTCAGGAGGTGATAGACTATGTCACCCATAAGTATGGGAGTGATCGGGTAGCGCAGATCATCACCTTTGGAACATTGAAGACAAAAGCCGTCATCAAGGATGTTGCTCGTGTTCTCGATATTCCCTTCTCTGAGACAAATGCTATCAGTAAACTGATACCTGCTGATCTGAAGATGACTATCGCAAGAGCAATGGAAGCAGAACCCAAGTTGAGAGCACTTGAGAGCAAAGGTGGAGTCTATGCTGAACTCTTTGATGTCAGCAGGAGACTGGAGGGACTCAATAGACACTGTTCCACCCATGCAGCAGGTATTGTCATAGGTCACGATGTGCTGACCGAGTACGTCCCCCTGTACCGTGAACCCAAGACCGGCTCTATATCCACACAATATACTATGGACATGCTGGAAGAATGCGGACTCGTGAAGATGGACTTCTTAGGTCTGAAGACATTGACGTTGATCAAAAACACGGTGGATCTGATCAAAAAACGCGGTATAGAGATAGATATCGCTCATATCCCGGAACATGATAAGAAGACATTCCAGATGCTCTGGGAAGGTAAAAGTTCCTGTGTGTTCCAGTTTGAGAGTTCCGGTATGCAGAGTATCCTAAAAGACGCTAAACCGAATTCTATTGAAGATTTGATCGCATTGAATGCCCTCTATCGCCCGGGACCTATGGCAAACATACCTAAATATATTGCCAGTAAGAACGGAAAAGAAGCAATCCAATACCCGCACAAGAACCTCGAAGAACCCTTAAAGCAGACTTACGGAGTTATCGTCTATCAGGAACAGGTAATGCAAGTTGCCCAGATCATTGGCGGATTCTCCCTGGGTAGAGCCGATATCATGCGTAGAGCCATGGGAAAGAAAAAACTCTCCGACATGAATAAGATGAAAGAGGAGTTCATAGAAGGTGCTGAAAAACAGGGGTATACCAAAGATTTTGCCAATTATATCTTTGAGATGTTAGAACCTTTCGCAGGATATGGTTTCAACAAATCCCATGCAGCAGCTTATTCGGTCGTTGCATACCAGACGGCATATCTTAAAGCAAATTACCCGGTCGAATTCATGGCGGCAAATCTGACCAATGAGATCAATACCCCCGATAAACTCACGACCTATATCAACGAGACAAAATCCATGGGCATAGAGATACTCCCCCCCAACATCAATCTCTCTGAACAACGATTCAATGTAGCCGACAAGAAGATCGTATATGGCCTTAATGGGATCAAGAACGTAGGGACTTCCGCGGTGGACGCCATCGTATCAGAACGCAATAAACATGGGAAGTTCTTATCATTCATGGACTATCTGAACCGTATCGATCTGAAGATGGTGAACCGGAAAGTGCTTGAATCATTGATTCAGTCGGGGGCTTTTGACAGCTTGGGAGAGAATAGATCCACACTTCTGTTGAACCTTGAAGAGGTGACTGAATATGTCTCAAAACGAAAAGCTGCGGAACAGTACGGTCAAGCTTCACTCTTTGACATCCAGGAGGAGGAATCCTTAGGGAATTTTCAGATGCAAGAGGCCCAGGATCTCTCCCTGACAGAGAAATTAGAGTTGGAGAAGCAGCTGCTCGGGTTCTATTTCTCAGGTCATCCCATGGACGCATACCATGATATCTGGAACAAATCTGTACGGATAGACCTTTCAAAGCCCGAACAGCTCATGGACAACTATGCATGCAATCTCTTGGGAATCGTTATCGAGTGTAGAACTATCGTCACGAAGAAAGGTGCTCCGATGGCTTTTGCCAAGATTGAAGATTTTAACGGGAAGATAGAACTCATCTTTTTCCCGAAAGTGTGGGAACAGTATAAGCACTTAGTGACATTGGACAATATCCTGGGATTCACCGGAAAGATAGATACCGCGAAAGAGACACCAAAATACCTTGTTGATACCGTCGTAGAACCCAAGGAACTCAAGCAGAGTGGGATATCGCAGATTCATATCAAACTCATCAAGAAAATATGCACGAGCGATAATCTCAACCATCTTCGCGATCTGCTGATTGACAACTCCGGATCCTGCAGAATATTTCTTCACATAGCAGAAGAATCAGAAGACGAGGACACAGTTGTAGAAGCTTCAGGGCAATTAAATGTTGCATTTTCTGATGAATTGATTGATAGTATAGAAGAGGATCCTTTGGTAACAGATGTCTGGTATCTGTAAGGGGAAAACTATGATATACTTTTTTAGGGAGAACTTATGCAAATTATTGCTTCTATCTTGAGTTCATTATTATCGCTTTATTCTCTTGCTATCGTGGTGAGAATATTCCTCTCCTGGGGCCATATCGGAGAGATGCGGTTTGGATCATTCTACCACTTCATCATCAAGATCACAGATCCGTATCTTGATTTATTCCGATCTTTCCCGGGGTTACAAAGCGGGAATCTTGATTTTTCACCGATGATTGCCATGGTCATTTTAGGAATTCTCAATAACATTCTATCAATCTTTTCCAGAGAGGGGACAATTACTCTGGGGTTGATCCTTGCCCTCACATGTAATGCCATCTGGTCGGTTCTCTCGTTCTTTATCGTAATATTCATCATCCTGTCGATTATCAGGATCGTCTACGAGTACTATAAGAGTCCGAATGCTATTCATTATATCGCTATTCTGGACAACCTGCTTCGCGGGCCGCAAAACAAGATTCATAGTATCTTCTTCGGAGGAAGAGAGATAGAAACAAAATATCTGCTCTTTGGTACTGCAGGGTCTTTCATCGTCTTGCATATCGCACTGAAGTTTTTGTTCTCCTGGTTAATCACGACCTTAGCTGCACTTCCTATTTAATCAGGGTAAGGGATCTGGAGTATGTTTCTTGGTGAAGTTCGCACATCAATAAGAGAACTCAAAGGTGTGGGACCTTCTATCACCCGGGCATATGCCGTACTGGACATCCACACCTATAAGGATCTTATCACACATATCCCACGCTCATATGAGGACAGAGAGCAACCGACGACTATCGCGAAGCTGCAGACAGCTTCCACTGGATATGTCGTGGCAGACGTCATCGCACACGAATATATCGGAAGAGGAAAGAAACGAACATTAAAGGTCATCATCTCTGATAAATCAGGTTCTGCCTCGCTTCTCTGCTTTGGGAGGAACTTCCTGGATCAGATTCTCGCTGTCGGGAAGAGACTTCACATCTACGGAACTTTTACTTTTCACTATGGGGAACTTCAAAGCAGTTCCTTTGAAGTGGAACCATACATTCCCGGGCAGCCGGCAAAACAATTCGGTATGCTGCTTCCTATCTACCCGTTGACCGCCAGGCTTACGCAAAAGATCATTCGACGTGATATCAAGAACGTTCTTAAACAGATGGATTCCTATATAGACGAGCAGCTGCCTGATGAACTGATCAAGGATCATCATCTGCTTGATCATCAACAGGCACTACGAGAGATTCACTTCCCCTCCGACCGGCACACCCTGAAGCAGGCACGCGATACGTTAGCCTATACTGAACTCTTCTACCTGCAGATGATCATGCTACGTAGATCCCTTAAGCGTAAAGAACAGAAACGATCTCTACACAAGAGATCGGCAGCATTATACACATCCTACCATACAGAGGCATCAAGTCTTGCAGGAAGACTGATCAGTAATCTTCCCTTTCGCTTGACAGCAGATCAGCTGACGGTACTCTCAGAGATTGAACACGATCTTTCACAACCTTTTCCTATGAACAGACTGCTGCAGGGGGATGTAGGATCTGGTAAGACCCTTACCGGCTTCATCTCGATGCTGCCCATCATCGAGTCCGGCGGGCAGGCGGCATTTATGGCACCAACAGAGCTCCTGGCAAAACAGCATGCTGAAAGTGCCGCACGATTTTTGGAACCACTGGGAATACGTATTGCCCTCTTGACAGGTTCGGTACCGGCTAAACAGCGTAAACTCCTTTTACAGGCTCTTGCAAAAGGGGAAATAGATCTAGTCATCGGCACTCATGCACTTTTCTCCAGCGATGTACAATTCAATGATCTCAGATATATTATCATCGATGAGCAACAACGGTTCGGGGTAACACAGAGAATATCGTTAGCACAGAAAGGACCCTCCCCCCATCAATTGCTGATGACAGCGACCCCTATCCCGAGGACGATGGCTCTTTCAGTCTTTGGTGATCTTGATATCTCAACAATCAGGACAATGCCGCCGGGGAGAAAACCGGTGATCACACACCTTGCTTCAGAGACAAGTCGGGAACGGGTATACCATGCAGTCGGTGTGGAACTTCAACGCAGGCATCAGGCATACTTCGTCTATCCGAAGATAGAGGCTTCAGAGAACTCCAATCTGAGAGATGTCGAGAGCATGTATACGTATCTCACCAAAACGCAATACCCCGAGTACAAGGGGGAACTGATTCATTCACGAATTGCGGAAGATAAGAAGATCTCGATTATGCATCAGTTTCGGGACGGGACCATAG
>CAYYPJ010000087.1:0-10026 GCA_964473495.1 uncultured Spirochaetales bacterium | reverse complement strand
ACTATATACTATTAATAATTGAATTTCTACTTGCTTATTTGCACTTTTTGTCTTAACCTTAACTCTAATGAAATTTTTATTTAATAAGGAGACATGAGCATGAAAAAGCTATTAATTGTTCTATTATGCCTCTTCCTTGTCCTTGGAGTATTTATCTCCTGTTCTGGCACAGAAGAAGCTGCCCCTGTGGCAGAGAAGGTCGTTGAAACACCAAAGGCAGCAGAACCTGCTCCTGCCAAAGCAGCAGAACCTGCTCCCGTAAAGGCAGCAGAACCTGCTCCCGTAAAGGCAGCAGAACCTGCTCCCGTAGCTGCTGAACCCGTAGTTTTTAAGATGGTCAATGGTGCCGAACCGGAATCATTGGATCCACACCTGATTCAGGGTGTTCCAGAACATCGAATCTATGAATCCCTCTTTGAGGGTCTTTACGCATATGATCCTGTGACAGCAGATGCTGTTCCCGGTCTTGCTAAAAGCTTCACAGTAAGTGATGACGGCCTTACCTATACATTTGCTTTGAGAGACGAAACTTGGAGTGATGGTGTAGCTATCACCGCACAGACAGTCGTTGATTCATGGCTGAGAGAACTCAATCCTGAGACTGCTGCTCCCTATGCATGGTTTCCCTGTATGTTCCTAGCAGGTGCTGCTGAATACAACAATGGTTCAGCCGGTGCTGATGCAGTTCAGATCAAAGCTATTGATGATCACACCTTCCAGATGAAACTTATCGGACCTCTTCCCTATGTGATCGGTGCATTGCCACACTACTCATTTGCTGTAGTACCGCTGCATGCAATAGAAAAGTATGGTACTGAGTGGACAAGTCCTGAGAACTTCGTTGGTAATGGTCCTTTCACTCTGAAAGAATGGAAGCCACAGCAGTATATCTCTGTTGTTCCTAACAAAACCTACTGGGATGCTGATGCAGTGAAACTTGATGAAGTCATCTACTATGCAATCGATGATAACAACACAGCATACAACATGTATCTCAATGGAGAAGTTGACTGGATGACTACGGTACCTTCAGACCAATTGGAAGCAGCTAAGATGAGAGATGACTACTTTGCATCACCTCAGCTCGCTACCTATTACTATATATTCCAGATGGAAAAAGCTCCTTTTGATGACGTGAACGTTCGAAAGGCTTTTGCTCTTTCTATAGATAGAACTGCTCTTGTTGAGCAGGTCACACGTGCCGGACAGATCCCTGCATGGGGTATTGTACCTCCAATGGCAGGGTATGACGGTCTAGGCGAACCTAAGATGGATATTGCTGCAGCAAAGAAATTACTTGCTGATGCAGGTTATCCTAACGGCGCCGGATTCCCTGAGACGGTTCTTCTCTACAACACTTCAGAGGGTCATAAGAAGATTGCCGAGTTCCTGCAGCAGGAATGGGAAAATAACCTCAATGTTTCAATCAAACTTGAGAACCAGGAATGGAAGACTTACCTGGCTAACAGGAATGTAGGTGAATTTCAATTTGCCCGAGCAGGATGGGTTGGAGACTATCAGGATCCGAACACATTCCTCGACATGTTTATCACTGGTGCCGGCATGAACGGTGGACGTTACTCAAATGACAACTACGACAGACTTATCAATAAAGCTGCTCGTATGACTCCTGGTGCTGATCGATTTGCTACATTGATGGAGGCTGAGAATTATCTCGTGAATGTAGATCAGGCTGTGATGCCTCTCTACTACTATATTACGCTCAACCTGATTGATACAAGCAAATGGGGCGGATGGCACACCAATACCATGGATTACCACCCAACCAAGGATATCTATCTGAAATAGTTCATCTTTGTACAGAATTCGATAAGGATCACCTGAGGGTGATCCTTATTTACGTCAAATCTAATATCTTCCGACAAAGAAGCCGCCCCGATCTTATCAGGGGCGGCTTCTTTGTAAGAATCTAAGGATTATTATATCATCTCTCTTCTCAGACAATACCCTAGTCAGTGATTGGATCTACAGAGAGTATGACCTCCTCTATAGGGGAACCTGGGGCGACCATAGGGAGAACCTTATTATCTATGGGAATCTCACATTCTACCAACACTGGTCCGTTCACTGCCAATGCAGCTTTCAGAACGGTCTTAATATCACTCTGAAGACCTAGTCTCATACCTGTAACACCAAAAGCATCAGCAAGTTTCATCCAGTCAATGGGGTGATCAAGTGTTGTCTCGGAATAACGCTTCTCATAAAAGAGCGTCTGCCATTGTCGGACCATACCCAGTGTATGGTTATTCATAAGAACAATGATGACCGGTATATTATATTTTGCAAGAGTTCTCAGTTCATTACAGTTCATCTGAAAACTTCCATCTCCGGCAATGTTCACTACACGCTTATCCGGTCGTCCAATCTGGGCACCCATTGCAGCACCAGTTCCGAATCCCATAGTACCTAACCCTCCCGAAGTGATGAAGGTACCGGCCTCTGAGAATTTGAAGAACTGGGCTGCCCACATCTGGTGCTGACCAACTTCAGTGACAATAATCGCATTCTTATAGGTCAGATCATGTAATTCCCTCAGAATATCATGGGCACGTTTATCCTCAGTTGTGACACGTATTGGGTATGTGTGCTTCAACTCACTCAGTTGCTGCATCCATTCACTGTGATACAAAGGACTGCTGATCCGTTTATTCAACAATCTCAAGACCTCACGGACATCTCCGATAACGTGATGAAATGTTTGTATATTCTTGTTGATCTCTGCAGGATCAATATCTATATGAAGTACTTTCGCGTGTTTGGCAAAATGATCAGCTTTACTTGTTACACGGTCACTGAATCGTGCACCTATGACAATCAGAAGATCACATTCAGAGACACCCACATTGGAGACTTTAGACCCGTGCATCCCTATCATTCCGGTATACTGGTCATGTACTGCCGGGAAGGATCCCTTTCCCATAAGACTCACACCTACTGGCGATTGAATCATCTCAGCGAACTGAAGAAGCTCTTTTGAGGCTTTGGATCCAATAACACCCCCACCTGCATAGATAAAGGGCCTTTCGGCATGCTTGATCAACGCAACAGCTTCATCGATATCCTCAATCTTGATCCTTTCGGCATGTCGGGAAATCTCTTTTGCTTTCTGATAGGTGTATTCAGCCTCAAGTGCTGTCACATCCTTTGGTATATCGATCAGAACGGGACCGGGACGACCCTCTTGCGCAATATAGAATGCCTCACGTATCGTGTCAGCCAATTTATTCACATCTTTGACAATATAGTTGTGCTTTGTTATAGGCATAGTCACACCGGCTATATCGACCTCCTGGAAGCTATCCTTTCCCAACAGGGGAACCGGAACATTCCCGGTGATAGCGATAATCGGGGAGGAATCCATATAGGCTGTCGCAATCCCAGTCACAAGGTTGGTAGCACCGGGTCCGGATGTGGCTAAACAGACGCCAACTTTACCGGTAGCACGTGCATATCCGTCCGCTGCATGAGCAGCTCCCTGCTCATGCACTGTTGTAATGTGCCGTATGGCATCACGGTTCTTGTAAAGTTCATCATAGATATTCAATACAGCCCCACCGGTAATCCCGAATATGGTATCCACCGACTGTTCTTTCAAACACTCTATGAGTATCTTCGCACCTCTCATTCTCATATATCACTCCTCCCCCCATAGGGGCTATGTTTTTCTTTAGAAATCCTTGAAGACAGCTCCTGTACTGGCTGATGTCACCATTGCCGCATATCGTGCAAGATAACCCGATCGGACCTTCGGAACAGGCGGGATAAAAGCGTTTTTTCTTGCCTCCATCGCTTCATCAGTGATCGCAAGACGAAGTATTCCTTTCTGAATATCAATGACGATCATGTCCCCCTCATGTACATATGCGATGGGACCGCCTTCTGCAGCCTCCGGGGATACATGTCCAATCGCCGCGCCGCGTGTAGCACCGCTGAAACGTCCATCGGTGATCAGGGCAACCTCTTTGTCCATACCCATTCCGGCAATAGCGGATGTCGGTGAAAGCATCTCACGCATACCGGGACCGCCTTTCGGTCCTTCATATCTGATAACTATCACATCACCTTTACGGATCTTCCCACCCATTATCGCCTTGATGACTTCCTCTTCCGATTCAAAGACCCGGGCGGGACCGCTGTGCTGCAGCATCTCCTTAGCCACGGCAGATCTCTTGACAACACTACCGTCCGGTGCTAAATTCCCCTTCAGGACAGCAATCCCACCTGTTTCACTCCAGGGATCATCAATAGGCCTGATGACCTCAGGATCCAGATTTATTGCCGATGCAATATTCTCACCAACGCTCTTCCCGGTCACAGTAATACAATCGAGTTCCAAAAGATTCTTCTTCGAGAGCTCCTTCATAACAGCCTGTACACCACCTGCCGCATAGAGATCTTCCATATGATGTTTCCCTGCAGGTGACAAATGACAGAGATTAGGAGTCTTTGACGAGATAGTATTCGCAATGTCAATGCTCAGCTTCACCCCGGCCTCATGTGCGATAGCAGGAAGATGCAGCATACTGTTGGTGCTGCACCCCAATGCCATATCTACAGTCAGGGCATTCATGAATGATTTCTCACTCATGATATCTCTTGGCCTGATGTCAGCTTTCAATACTTCCATCACTTGATAACCTGCATCTTTAGCAAGCCTATCACGTGCTGAATACACAGCAGGAATCGTACCATTACCGGGGAGCCCCATACCTAATGCTTCTGTCAGACAGTTCATACTGTTTGCGGTAAACATTCCAGAGCAGGATCCACATGACGGGCACACACTATTCTCATAGAGCAGGAGATCTTCCTCGCTCATATTCCCGGCAGAATAAGCTCCTACTGCCTCGAACATCGTTGAAAGACTCACAGCACCTACTCCTGGTATTTTACCGGCTAACATAGCCCCGCCGCTTACCACCACAGTAGGTATGTTCAATCGTGCAGCGGCCATAAGCATTCCCGGAACGATCTTGTCACAGTTTGGTACCATCACAAGAGCATCGAATGCATGTGCAATGGAAACGGCTTCAATGGAATCAGCAATCAATTCCCGGGTACAGAGGGAATAACGCATTCCTTCATGTCCCATGGCAATACCGTCACAGACTCCGATTGCAGGAAACTCCATAGGAGTTCCCCCATTTGTTCGTATACCGGCCTTTACGGCATCAACAATCCGCTGAAGATGCATATGCCCGGGGATCACCTCATTTGCAGAGTTGACTACGCCGATGAGCGGAGCTGCTATCTCCCTGTCAGTAAGCCCTAATGCTTTCAGCAAAGAACGATGCGGAGCCCGTTCTATGCCTTTCTTTGCTCTATCACTTCTCATATTCTCTCCCCACGTCCAACGACGTACTTCTGAAATTCAGCGAGTAAGTCTCTGGTTACGGGCCCTTCGACTCCACTGCCTATCATTCGACCGTCAAGTTCGGTGACGGCAATCAACTCTGCCGCGGTACCAGTAAGAAAACACTCATCTGCCGAATAGACATTGAAAAGTGTAAAAGCTTTCTCCTTCAGGGTATAGCCTTTCTTCTCCGCTATCTCAATAACAGAACTTCTTGTGATCCCGTCTAAGATTCCCAGATGAATGGGAGGTGTCCATATCTCGTTATCTTTGACAATGAAGATATTATCTCCGGTGCACTCTGCTACCAGTCCATCTTCCGTCAGCATAAGAGCCTCCGAACGGCCTGATCTGTCTGCTTCTGCCCGAGCTAGAATATTGTTCAGATAGTTGAGAGATTTGATCTGGGGATCTATGATAGTCGCTTTGTTCCTTCGCTGTACAGCAGTGATGACTTTCAGTCCTGTTCTATATGATTCTTCAGGGTAAAGGGCTATAGTCGCAGCAATACAGAAGACTGTTGCTTTCGGACATTTTTTCGGAGAGAGACCAAGGTCTCCCTTACCGCGGGTGACTACCAGCCTAATGTATCCATCGACGATATCATTTCGTCTGCAGGACTCTGCGACGATATCCATCATCTCCTGCTTACTATACGGTACTTTTAGAGCTATAGCCTTTGCCGCATTGAAAAGCCGATCGATATGTTCTTTCAATTTGAAGACATATCCTTTATAAGCTCTGATCCCTTCGAAACAGCCATCTCCATAGAGTAAGCCGTGATCGAAGACAGATACGACCGCATCTTTTTCCTCTACAAACTTCCCATTAAGATATATCCATTGTGTGTTTGCCATCATTACTCTCCTATAGTGCTTCACGGATCAGTCGCCCCATCTCGGCTGTTCCAATCAAGTTCTTTCCTTCACTCATGATATCGCCGGTGCGATATCCGCCGTCCAACACAGTGTTCACAGCATGTTCCACTGTATCTGCCTCATCGGGCAGACCCAGCGTGTAGCGCAGCAGCATCGCCGCTGACAGAATAGTTGCGATAGGATTCGCTTTATCCTGTCCGGCTATATCAGGTGCAGAACCATGCACGGGTTCATACATCCCGAAACTTCCCTCACCAAGACTTGCCGAAGGCAGCATACCAATCGATCCGGTGATCATGCTTGCTTCATCAGAGAGGATATCTCCAAACAGATTAGTCGTCACAATCACATCAAATTGATGAGGATCACGAACAAGCTGCATAGCAGCGTTATCAACATACATATGGTTCAAGCGTATCTCAGGATACTTCTTTGCAACATCTTCTACGGTAGTTCTCCATAATCGAGAACTCTCGAGAATATTCGCTTTATCGACACTGGTGACTTTCCTGTCACGTTTCATAGCGATATCGAATGCGATGACTGCGATCCTGCGAATCTCAGTTTCACTATAGACCATCGTATCATACGCCGTAGTTCCTGTAGAATATTCTTTTCTCCCACGCTCTCCGAAGTAGATTCCTCCGGTCAGCTCTCGAACGACGCAGATATCAAGGGTATCCCTGATGATCTCAGGACAAAGTGGAGAGGCATCAATCAGCTGGTTGAAGAGAACCGCCGGTCGTATATTGGCAAAGAGCCCCAATCCTGCCCGCAGCCCTAAAAGAGCCTGTTCTGGTCGTTTACTCCCTTCAAGATCATCCCATTCGGGACCACCGACCGCACCAAAAAGTACCGCATCACTCTCTTTACAGATCTTCAAAGTCTCTGCTGGAAGCGGTTCCCCCACAGCATCTAAAGCAGCACCACCGGCTAATGTCTCAACATAGGAAAAACGATGACCAAACCGTTTCCCTATGATATCGAGGACCGATCTCGCTTCTGTTACAATATCACGTCCAATACCATCTCCTGGTACTACTGCAATCTTCGCATCCATTGAATAAGCTCTCCTTCGACAATCATTGACTGTCTTATCATATATCGCTATTACTCTGCATCAGGCGGTATTCGAGCGAATCCACCAGTGCTATCCAACTTGCCTGTATAATATCAGTCGAGACCCCGACAGTCGTCCAGGTAGTGTTCCCGTCAGAAGATTCTATCAGTACTCGAACCCGCGCAGCTGAAGCATCTCTTGAATCCAACACTCTTACCTTGAAATCAGTCAAACTGACTTGTTTGAGTATTGGATAGAAAACTTCAAGTGCTTTTCTCAGAGCTCTATCCAATGCATTTACCGGACCATCACCTTCTGCCGCAGTAACCTCTTCGATACCGTCTACTCGTATCTTGATCATCGCAGAGCTGCTATTCTCCTTTTGGATGCTTGGTTGTTCCCCAATGATCTTGAAGTGTTCAAGTTCAAAGAACGGATGATACTTCCCAAGATGTTTTCTGATGATCAGTTCAAAAGAGCTCTCTGCTCCTTCAAACTGATACCCGTCCATCTCTAGTTCTTTCAAACGTTTGATGATCGCCTTGGTCTCTTTTGAATTCCTGGTAAGTTCCGGTGATACTTTCTGTATTCGCTTGAGTACCATCGATCGCCCTGCAACTTCTGAAATAAGCAGTCTCCGCTCATTCCCTACCAGTTTAGGATCTATGTGCTCAAATGAGCGGGTATTCTTCGATATCCCATCAATATGCATACCGCCCTTATGGGCAAAAGCACTCTTCCCGACATATGGCATATTGTGTGGGACACGAACGTTTGCGATCTCGGCGATACAGTTGGCTGTCGCGGTAAGAGAAATCAGAGAACCTGTCGGCAGACAGGACCTATGCATCTTCATCTCGATCGCCGGGATCAAGGTGGAAAGATTCGCATTCCCGCATCGTTCACCAAAACCGATAAAAGTTCCCTGTACATGACAGACACCGGCGTCTATAGCCATAATCGAATTAGCTTCTGCCATACCTGAATCATTATGAGTATGAATACCGATCTTCACCCCGGGACACTGAGCAACAACGGTCTGGGTGGTATGAAAGACAGACATGGGGAGTGTCCCCCCATTAGTCTCGCATAACACCAGGGTCGTCGCCCCCCCCTCCAAAGCTGCATAGAGAGTCTCCATCGCATATTCAGAGTTTCCTGCATACCCGTCATAGAAGTGCTCCGCATCAAAGATGACCTCTTTACCGTGAGTCACAAAGAAGGCTACGGTATCGCGAATCATTGCAAGATTCTCCTGCAGTGTCGTTCGTATGATATCAGTCACATGAAAGTCCCAACTCTTGCCGAAGATTACAACGACAGGGGTATCTGCCTGAAGTAAAGACTGTACGTTCGCATCACCCTCAACTGCTGTATCACGTCTGCGGGTACTGCCGAAAGCTGCAAGTCTGCAGTGCTTTAGATCAAGAGCCGCTGCCTGCTTGAAAAACTCCAGATCTTTGGGATTGGAACCGGGATTCCCTGCCTCGACATAAGTCACACCAATCGCATCAAGTGTTTCAAGAATCTGTATCTTATCATGTACGGAAAATGAGATCCCCTCACCTTGAGCACCATCGCGCAGGGTAGAATCAAATATCTCAATCACGTTTCTTTTTGTCATGACTTACCTCATCTACGAGTCGGTTTACAGCATAGAGACATGCTCGTATACTTGCCTCAATAACATCGGTACTGACGCCTCTCCCCTTATAGACTTTATCATCGAATCTCAGACGTACAGAGACTTCACCCTGAGCATCCTTACCGCCGGTGACGGCATGTATCGTGTAGTCCTCTAAGGTATAGGCGAATCCGGTTATTCTCTCGATCGCTCGAAAAGCCGCATCGACAGGACCATCTCCTGTGGAGACATCCTTAAGAAGTTCCCCATTTCTGCGTAGAGCTATAGAAGCAGTCGCTGTCAGCATATTCCCTGAATTAATGACAAAGTTCTCCAATGTGTATGTTTCAGGAACAGCAGTGGATATGTTCTCCATCAATGCTTCAATATCACGGTCAGAGACATTCTTTTTACGATCAGCAAGTTCTTTGAATTGTTCGAACACCTCATCAATAACACTTTTATCATCTACTGGAAATCCCATCTTCTCGACATGGTTGACAAAAGCATGACGACCGGAATGTTTCCCCAGGACCATCCTGCTCTTATGCAGCCCAATAGATTCTGGAGTCATGATCTCATAAGTCTGAGAGTTCGCAAGAATACCGTGCTGATGAATACCTGCCTCATGAGCGAATGCATTCGCTCCCACGATAGCCTTGTTCGGTTGTGTGGACACCCCTGTTATCGTGGAGAGGAGCCTACTGGTACGGTATATCTCTGATGTCTTGATGCCGCACTCAAGATCATATATATCTTTTCTCGTATTAAGGATCATTGCAAGTTCTTCAAGCGCCGCATTACCGGCTCGTTCTCCGATACCGTTGACTGTACACTCAAGCTGTGTTGCACCGGCTTTTGCCGCTGCCAGGGTGTTTGCTACAGCCAGTCCAAGATCGTTGTGACAATGAACCGATATAGCCGCTCTATCAATATTAGGTACATGTTCTTTGATACCTCGGATAAGTGCACTGTACTCATCCGGAGTCGTATATCCGACTGTATCAGGTACATTGATGACCGTAGCACCTGCATCAATCACTGCTTCAAAGACGCGATAGAGAAATTCTCTGTCACTTCGTGAGGCATC
>CAYYPJ010000086.1:0-10121 GCA_964473495.1 uncultured Spirochaetales bacterium | reverse complement strand
AGCTGCGCAACACGCTGGTATCTTTCGATGCGATGAACACCCAGCGTGAGACCATGTGATGATTGATATACTTTCATCGCATGAGTATATCGTCGAAAGACTCATTCATCCACGGCTAAAGCCGTGGTTTTCTGTCTACGACCGTATAAATTTTCGCATGGATGCGGACTTGAAGAGCAGTCTGGAGAAGGCTTGTCGGGAACTTGGTTTAACGACTACCGCGGCTTTCACCATCTTCGCCACGAAGGTAGCCAGGGAGAAGCGTATCCCTTTTGAGGTGGCCGTTGATCCGTTCTACAGCGAGCAGAACATGGCAAGACTCAAGAAATCTATTGCCCAGATGGAATCGACCGGAGGTACTATCCACGAGGTGGATGTACGTAATTAAGGCATGGACGGACGATGCCTGGCAGGATTTCGAATACTGAACAAAGCAAGATAAGAAAACCTTGAATCGGATTCTGAAACTTCTTAAGGATATCGACCGAAATGGTTACAAAGGGATAGGTAAGCCTGAGCGGTTGTCTGGGGATCTTGCTCCATATTGGAGCCGAAGGATTGATGATTGCAACCGGCTGGTCTATCGTATCGATGGAGAGGTCATCCGAATCGTTCAATGTGGTTCGCATTATCGTGATAAGTGATGTGTGGACAACTGTTGTTAGCTCAGAACGATAATGGAGCATGCTTTCACTATATGTGGTACTTTCACCTCCGTGGTGAAAGCTGTTTCATTAGTGAAGCGTAGGGGTTGTCAAGACCTAGGTTCCTACTCCTGATCAGGATTTCCCTCCCCGCTTTCATCTGGATCGCGTTCTGTAGCAGGATAGTGCTTACCATTTTCCCTCTGATTAGAGAGATTTTCATCCTGAGATATTCCATGCGGTTCAAGCTATTGAGTTGTTGCAAGCATAGTGAATTGGGGGGAATACTATGACGATGAGTTCTTCCACAACTGTTTTCAAATTCCCCCGGGAAGTCTTCCAACAATCCTAACTTGAAACAAGGATCAAGAATTAAGCGCCTTATTTCAAGTTAGGGAGGCTTCAGTCCTATAGAAAAGCCAAAACGGCAAAAATTTTAAAATTTGCCGAAATGGCTAGTGACTTTGTAAGAATCTCTTGGTATACTGATTCAGCCAGAACGGCAAAAAAATGAAAATTTGCCGAAATGGCTGAGGAGATGATGTGTATGAACAAGCATGCAATCATTCGAAAATTACCCGATGGCACGTGTACGAGACAGCAGATCCTGCATGCCGCACGGATTGTCGAGCCCTCCTTCAAGGAAACGCAGCTCAGATATTTGATGGAAACCTTGCACAATTCCAGACTGATAGTTAGGGTTGGACGCAATCAATACAAGAAAGTTGGGAAGGAGCCGAAGAAAAGCGTCTTCACCGGAGTATATTCCCATGCAGCCCTGCAGGTGATCGGGTACATGCAAAAGCAGTTTCCACTACTTTCTTATAGGGTTTGGGAGTTGTCCTGGCTCAATGAGTTCTTCAATCACCAGGTGGCACACAATCAGATCTTCCTCGAGGTGGAGAAGGATGGTTGTGATTTTGTGTTCTCCGCACTTGTTGAGAAATTCCCAGGCAGGGTACTGCTGAGACCCAAAGCCCAAGAGATACTGCAATATGGCACCGATGATGGGGTCATCATCGACCGCTTGGTCACAGAGGCGCCCAAGTCAGACGGCGAGCCGTATCAGGTACCTTTGGAAAAGCTGATTGTTGATCTGTTTGCGAATAAGAACCTGATGCTTTCCAAAGGTGATTATGCCACTGCAATCGAGACGATGTTCGCAAAATACCGCATCGACCAGGTCTCAATGCTACGTTACGCACGAAGAAGGAACAAAGTGAAGGATGTGTTTGGATTCCTTCGAGGCAAGACGTCGATCGAACTTATGGTTCAGGGGTGATATATGGTGAAGCCTGTCTGTTTTACACGTGAGCATATAGAGAAAATCAGAAGTGGTTTCACCGTGGACAACTCCATCCTTGAAAGGAGCATCTTTGCTTTGGCTTTGCTTGAGGCGCTCGCAAAGGTGGGTATGCCATTCATCTTCAAGGGCGGAACCAGCCTGTTGCTTCTTCTCGAGAAACCGAGAAGACTGTCCACCGATATCGATATCATCGTACAGCCGGGTACCGACGTGCAATCCTATCTCGAGCTAGCTGCAGAAATCTATCCATTTCGTTCGATGGAGCAGCAGATTCGAAAAGGCAAGAACAAGATTGACAAAGCCCATTACAAATTTACCTATGACTCACCGGTAATGGGAGCTCAATTTCACATCCTATTGGACGTCCTCTTTGAAGAAAACCATTATTGTACCTTGGTCAAACGAAAGGTTGACCATCCATTCCTGAGTACCGAGGAGCCCTATGTGGAAGTAACGATGCCAAGCGTCAACTGCATACTTGGTGACAAATTGACAGCATTCGCACCTCATACCACCGGCATCCCGTTTGGCGTTGACAAGGAATTGGAAATCATCAAACAGTTGTATGATGTTTCTGTCCTCGTGGATGCCCATGATAATTATGACGATGCGTATACCTCTTACATTGCAACGGTCACAGCGGAACTGGCATACCGAGGGCTCTCAAATTCTCCAGATGAGGTATTGCAGGACACCATTGATGCCTCAGCCTGCATCGCGAGCAAGGGGAAATATCACAGCGATGATTATCGTCAATATCTGCAAGGTATCAGAGGCATCGTCAATCATATCTATGGGGAGCGGTTCAATGCGGAGAAAGCAATCCTTCCTGCTTGCAAGACTATGTACTTGGCTGCATGCATGTTGAAAAGAGAAAGGTTCAACAGGGTCACTGATCCTTCAAGTTTCAGTGGAGCAAACATCGGGAACACCAAGTATGCCAAATTATCGCCGCTGAGAAAATTTGACGCCGAGGCCTTTGCGTATGCGGTTCAGGCTATTGATCTGCTACAAAGATAGTGAAATGGGAGAAGTACCATGCCAATGAGTTCCTTCACAACCGTTTTCAAGTTTTCCCGAGAAACCTTGCAGGATATTGCCAATTCCATCGATAATCCGGCACCCCGGTTTGAACTGTCTGAAAAGGACAGGCAAAGCCTTGCCACAAGTGGCGAGCGATTCCGGAACTGGTTGGAGCAAAGAAAGGCTGATGATGCACCGGCTAACTTCTAGGCTTGGAAATGCTGATACTTCTCTGGTAGGATTCCCCCATCACAACTTTCGTTTCATCACCGCTTTCATCTGGATCGCATTCTGCAGCAGAATTTCCTTCTCATCACGCGTGCAGTCCTCAAGCAGGTCCTTGAAGTCCTTGTCGTAGGAATCAACTAATACAGGCGTGCTGTCGTATAGCAGCGAATCAATAGTCGTGTCCAATGCCTGCGCGATGGATACCAAAGTCGGCAGGCTGATCTTCGTCTTGCCACTTTCGATGTGCGAATAGTGCGATGGTGAGAGATCGATGATTCCTGACAAGGCTTCCTGGGTCATGCCGGCCTTCAGTTGATCTCCTTCATCGATGATGAGCTTGCTGAGACCTGGGAGGAGAAATCAGAGCAGCAGGACTAGGAAGTACTTCGTGGGCGGAAGGAGAAATGGAGATCCGGTGATATCCATGAAGATATCGTAATGCTCACTGCTGGTGCTGATGTCCAGGAGAATCGGATCGAGGTTGAGGTGATTGGCTGGGGAAAACGGTTCGAGCACTGGAGTGTGGAATATCATGTAATCATTGCTGAAAACACTACCAATTCATTGAACGATCGTTGCTGGGAGGAGCTTGCCATGCTCATGGCGAAACAGTGGGAGCATCCCTCTGGAGAGATCCTCTATCTCTCCGGAATCTGTATCGATGCCGGATACAATAACGAGACTGTCTATCATTTCTGCAGAGGATATCCCCAGGACCGGGTCCTTGCTATTCAGGGATCGGATCGATTGAAGGCTCCGATCTCAAGAGCAAAACCTGTGGATCATATAGGTGGAAAACATATGAGAAATACCCTGTTTCATTATGAGGTGGAATCATCCTTCCTGAAGAATGAACTCTTTCACTGGCTCAAGCAGAAACCTCCTGAAGGAGAAGATCCATATCCATTCGGATGGTGTCATTTCCCAGAGGACAGAGAAGATGAGTATTTCAAACAACTCTGTGCAGAGGTCCTTCAGAAAACAACCCCGAAAGATAAACGGTCGAAGGTCAAATGGGAATGGGTGAAGATCAGAGAAAGGAATGAAGCTTTGGATACCCATATCTATGCCAGAGCTGCAGCTGCTGCGGTGGGGTATGATTCAACTGCATTATTATGAATTCGTTGTAAAAGGCTTTTTATCATGTTAAAGGATGATAATGTTTCGCTAGTGAACCAGAGTGAAATGTATGGTATCTTGATAGATAAAGCATTCATTCAATAAACTTGAAACTACTATATGAGTACTTATAGGAGGATAAATTGAAATTCAATGAAATTGTATCAAGGTTAACTGGTTTCAGCTCACCAGTATTTGGGATTTCTTGGAACCCACCTGAATCAGAAAGAATTATAGCAAGAAGAATTATTACGCAGCTTGAAGATAGGAGAGTTCTTTATAACCCTTCTGACTGAAATGGAAATGCCCGATCAATGTGTTGAATCTGTAATGCAAATCAGGCATTTGCTCACAACCGAATTGGGTTCAATCCAGAAAGATACTCCACTTTCTAAATCAATAAGAGCTATGCGTTCAGCGTGCAGAAAATTTCTAGATACAGTAGGCGAGGAACGAAGGTATAGGTTTAGTACAAGTCTAGGTCATTTTGAAAGCTGGGAATTTAACAGTGCTATAGGTAAATTGCGTGGTGTATTTGGTATCCATCTGGCCCAGATTGCATCCCAACATGGATTGGATATCGAAGATCAACTAGCATCAATTCTACCACTCGGGGATGAGCTTCCAGACTATCAATGATTCGGTTCTTACGGATTTGAGGTAGTATACCAGTAGGAGTGATAATGCATATAGATATTTCTAAGCAGCTTGCTCAAGACCCATGGTTTAAAGTTGTAGATTTTCTTCAACAAAATTGGGCGGTTATTATTCAACGTAAAACTGATGTGCTCATTGTATTCTATGGTGATACATGTGGAATCTTTGATGAGATTCCATTTGGAACTGCCACGGAAGCTAAACAAGCTCTTCAAAGGAATGGTTTCTCAAAGTTTTGTGATGACAAGCAAGCAAAAGAGTTTATTTCATTGCCTCAAGGTGAATTTAGAGAAAGACCGCATCCAAATGGCAGAATTTACTCCAGCGGAAGATATTGGATTTAAGAAATACATCCCATTTCATCATCACCTATAATGAATGATAGTTTGAGACCCTACATACAACCACCCCATATGAGATCCAAAGTGAAATTGAAGTAGGTGAAGATCTGGGAACGGAAACGAAGCTCTGGATACCCATATTTATGCCAGGGCAGCAGCGGCTGCGGTGGGGTATGATACAATATCTCTGGAATGACGCTAATGGAATTGGGCTCCTGTTTTACGAAGGAATGTGTAGGTATCGATGTAGCTGACACCAAATATTCGGCAAATATTGGGAATCTTTACTTTTTTAGCTCTTGGATCTGGTGTAAATGTCTCTTGAGTGACGACAGTGTAGTTCATAACAGCAGCATACGAAATGACCCAGGCATCAGCCTTCTGGAGAAAAATCTCAGAGTTCTTTGCATCAAAAGAATTGCTGACGTAATCAGCGATTTCAGAAAACTTGATCTGGATATCAGAAGAAGGGTCGAGGAATAGATCAGATGATTTTCTTTCCTTAACCCAGTGAGAGAGGAAATCATCAGCTCCATTGTCTGTCAGTTCCTTATAGACGAAAGAAGGAGATATGATGCTTTGCGCTGTAGCTAAGTGATCAAGCCAGTTCCAGAATCCTGGGACTATATCGTGGGCATACTCCAATCGGTGAGACTGTATATAGACATTAGAATCTAGGCAATACGTGATCATGTGAAGCTCCGCATGTCTATAAGTTTGTACACGACCGGAACACTCACACTGAGTAAATCAGCTGCATCTCGATATAAAAGTCTTCGTTCCTGAATGCTCGATATTACCGCATCAGTAAATGGTTTTCCTGTTTTGGCAAAGAAATTGTTGTAGAAATCACCACCGCCGGAGCTGCTGGTGTTTTTCGACTTTTCAAGATTAGCGTTCTCCTCAAGCATCTGATCATAGAGCCCAAAGAAGTTTTTTTTCGTAATAACCTGAGTCTCCAGCAATCTTCTCAGGACAACTATCGTGCTGATTTTAAAATCCTTGGAGAGCTGAATGATTGCTTGATAATCCAGTTCTGGAGACTTCTTAGGAAGAAGAGTTTCAGGAGCTAATAATTCTGCTGCAATCTGGTTGCAGATCCTCTCAAGATCCTGGTAGTCATCAAGCACCTGATCGTCAGGATTAAGATTAGAGATTCCGCTTTGCCCAAACCACAAATGCCCAAGCTCATGAGTAAGAGTGAAGATCTGACCAGCATAGCAGTCATTGGAATTGATAAAAATGTATGGGCTATAGTCATCGCAGATGGCAAAACCCCGGAATTCAGAGATGTTCAATTTGCGCCGGGTATTATTCCCTACAATCCCACTCCTGACTACCGTGATTCCTACCTTCTCACATAATTCTATGATGGCCCGCAGGTAATCAGATCTGGTGTATACAGTGGAAAAAAATCTGTCAGGCCAACTCAGTGTCCCACGAATATCAGCAACAATATCAGAGAGGGAAGCAGCGAGACTGAAAGATCCAATAAAGCTGAGCGGAGCTTTCTCTTCTTCTCTGCTGTAGGCCGAATACCATTCCTGCTGCCGTAAGACGATATGTATCATATCACGAAGATCAATGCTTGCTTCCTGAAATCTCAGGTCTTTGATGGTACGAAAATCAGTGATAGGAAGTTCATCAGCTTTTGGGGGAGTGGACAGATAGAGGTATCCAAAAGGAATTTTGAGTATATGGCCGATATCCATAGCCTGATTGATGGTCGGGAAAGCTTTTCCGGTTTCCCAAGATAGATACTTATCAAAATTGACGTGTAGTTTATCTGCTACGACTTGTTGAGGTATATCTAATCTTGTTCTTCCCCATCTGATAATTTCAGGGTTGATATATGCTGTTGCCATCACTATTACCTTAAAGACATCTCTTTCTTCTAGTATACCATCGATCTGAAATACTTGAATGTTTATTTCAAGGTTTCTGTACGTGTTGAATGTATGGGAAAATGGCAACTGTTTCAAGGTTTTTGAGGGGCAATCTGGATAAAGGACTAATTATACAATCCCATAATCCAGCCTCAAGGAATTTCAGTGAGAATGTCTTACACCGAGGACAATAGTAATTCCCCTCAGTAAGATCCGGGTCCCCGTATTCTGTCAGCGGTTGTGCAGTGCTACAGGCTTCTTTACTGTGGTAGCTGTGGACATGTTTCCCGCTTTTACATTTTGGGCAGTTGACGGGGTTGTCTCCAATCTCATTGGCAAACACGACGCCACATTCAACGCAGTAATGAGGTGTTCTCGTTGGATCACCCACTCCATCTATTGCCTTGTCAGGGTGTTCTCTTAAGAGAATTTCATAATCCATCATTCCGTTGCCTACTACCAGGAAATCAGAGTCTTCTTCGCCAATAACCTTGTTTAGTCCACAATTACTGCAGTGAATTTCATAAAAATGACCCATATCTACCTCATCAAGGAATTAGTATCAACCTACTTTCAGTGTACCATTAATAACCCAGCCTTGGCATCAATTCTTTTCAGCGGTACTGGACGCTGGGATTCTGGTCGGATTCGTATCACCTGTTCCAACATTTCAATAATCAAAATCCTGACATTGTGACCTTGTGATGGTCTAACTACAATTGCGGTATGTTAGGGTTAGAAAAAGATCAGATGATCGGGTATAGAGATCAGGCAATCTCCGCTTTACAGGCTGTCATGGTCAGTGGTGCCTCGTATGAGATCACTCATGCAGATGGTTCCAAACAGCGAGTGACCAGAGCCAATATCTCAGAGATCAAGGAAGTCATTCACTTCTGGCAGCAGGAGATCGATATTCTTGACGGAAAGGGAGGTCCACTGCATGTCAGACCGAACTTCTAAGATCTCCACACTCGATCGTCTCATCTCTTATATCTCTCCCTCAGCCGGTATCAAACGGATTCAGGCCAAGGCTGCTATCGATGTATATGCTCATGGATCTGCAGCAGGCTATACCGGTCGAAAGACTCGGTACGGGCTGTCTAATACCATACCTGTAGGGGAAGATACCGATTATTCTCTATCCCAATTACGTAACTATTCCCGGAGCCTGGTGACCTATACCTCCATCGGGGCCGGGGCAGTCTATATCAATGCCTCGAACACCATCGGGACCGGGCTCAAGATGCAGCCTTCGATCCCGGAGGATGTGGTCCCGTTATCGAAGAAGCAGATCGAGGCCCTTCAGGTCCAGATCAAACAGCGATGGAAACTCTGGGCCGATAGTACTGACTGGTGACTTCCATGGTCAATTCACCTTCAACCAGCTGCAGTTTCTCATGTATCTCTCGAAACTCACCAGCAGAGATGTTCTGGTGACCTTACCCCTGGCTCATGAGGATCGTACCGTGAATGGGCTCAAGGTGAATATCATCGAGGCTGATCGGGTACGGAATGATCATTTGAAGAGTAACAGCAAGAACCTGGTGAACGGGGTGAAACTCGATGCTCATGGGAGACCGGTCGGTGTCTTTGTCCATGCTTCAGAGAACACGATCGAAGATGAGAGATGTACCTATGTCCCTTTCATCGGAGCAAAGAGCAAGAGAAGGAATGCCTCCCTGTGCTATACCCCGAAACGACCGAAGGAGTATCGAGGGAAACCCTTCCTGTCTCCCGTGACAGAGACCATCAAGAAGCTGGACCGGTACTTCGAGAATGAGATCACTGCAAGTGAGGTGAACTCCCTCTTCAGGTTGTTCATCAAGACACCATCGGGTGATGCAGGATCGATCCTGGGGAAGACACCGATCTCCCGGAATCCTGAGACCACGTATCCTGATGCTCCAGATTACTCCCTGGAACCAGGAGTGGTGCTGCAGGGAAGGCCGGGGGGCGAGGTCCAGAGTTTTGATCCTGCAAGACCGAACTCAGCCTTCGGGGACTTCATCAAGTCCTCCCTGGTGTTAGTTGGTATGGGATTGCAGATCCTTTATGAGATCCTCATACAGTTCTTCTCTTCCTCTTATACTGCCAGTAAGGCAGCACAGAACGAGTATTGGAAGACAGTACGGAGAGACAGGAATGATTTCGCTCTCTTTTGTCAGCACATCTATGAAGAGTGGCTGACCGAAGAGGTCCTGCAGGGACGGATCAATCCGTCAGTGGAAGTGAAGGCTGCCATCGACCGGATCAACGGGAAGCTCTCCTCCAGGAAGAAGGAGTCAGCAGCTCTTGGGTTCGATCTCGATGAGGTCCTTGATGACCTCCATGATGAGTTGGAGGAGATGAAGAGCAGGGGACTCTATCAGGAAGTCCCGATCGAAAGAAGTAATGAGGAAGAAGTATGAGAGGCTTGTGGGCGATCGATACGACATACAGCAGTGATCTATCTGCTATTCACGATATGAACTATTCAGTCCAGGACCGAAGGGAGCTGGAGACAGCCTTCGAGGAGGTGGTCGCTCCCTACTGGGTCGAAGGAGATACTACCTTCATCAAGATCCATGGAGTCTTGTCCCGACAGTGGTCCTTCGAGACCTGGTTATTGGGAGGTCTCCCTACTGGGTATCTGCAGCATGTCTTCGGACAGGCCGAGGCTGATCCCTCAGTAGAGAGGATCATGCTCTACATCGATTCTCCCGGTGGGGAGGTCTCAGGTCTGAGTGAGTTCGCTCAAGCGATCAGGACCAGCGGGAAGCCAGTACATGCCCATATCTCGGGACATTGTACTTCTGGAGCCTATTGGCTGGCATCCCAGGCAGAGAGGATCACAGCCTCGAAGACCTCGATGATCGGTTCTATCGGAGCGTTCATCAGTTTCAGGAAGGCAAAGGATTCAAGGACTGAGGAAGTGATC
>CAYYPJ010000085.1:0-10253 GCA_964473495.1 uncultured Spirochaetales bacterium | reverse complement strand
CTCTTTCACAAGTAGGGCGCCAAGCAGATAATAAGCCACCTTCTCTTGCAGATTTGAGAGAGTCTGGATCAATCGAACAAGATGCAGATTGTGTGATATTTATATATCACGAGAAAGGGGAAGAAGGGGATATAAAACGAAGTTTTTTTATCGTAGCCAAGCAACGAGATGGGGAGACAGGTTGGCATGAGGTCTATTTCGATGGTGCTCATGTCAAGTTTACTGACATTGCCCGATAAAATACACGGGAATAAAAACAGGGGGAAAGGATGGAAAACATATCTAAGGGTGTGAGGTCAAAAACTCAATATATCTTTGCAGTATTAAAACTGATTCCAGTCGGTATGGAATTCCATACAAGCGAAATCCTGGGATTCGTAAACATGGCTTTAGAAAAAGAAGGTAAGGGGGAGATATTGTACCGACTCTATGCTTACAAGGACCATGAGAGGTATTCATCTTTGCGGTGTGAGAATATTTGATTGTGTTAATGTAAAAAACAGTGTGTATCGTAAAATTGCTGAAATGCCTGAATATACCGTCACACAGCAAAGAATCAAAGGGAGGTCATAATGTATGATGTTTTAGCAGAAAAAACAGAAGATCGCGAGAAAGTAAAAAGGTTAATTGTCTCTATGTTGATGAAAAATAAATATACCGTAGGTATGATTGTTAAAGAGTTGCGTTTAATATACCCAACCTGCAAAACACTTTGGAAGCCTAACACAGGTACTCGTATACGTGCAATGTTGGTTACCATGTCACAAACGATTCCCATTTATCAAGATCCTGATGTTTCAAGGTTTTATGGACATGTGGATGCGTGGTACTACGAAGAAGAATAATACAAACTGAGGTGGATATGATGAACAAAGAAATGATTGCATTTTGTAATAAGCATGATATTACCATGGGGCAAGCCGATAAGCAGGGAGTTGTGATACGTGAACGACACTGCAATATCATATTTGACGATATGGAAGAAGTTGTGCAGTATATAAAAACCTTAATGAAGAGGTATGTATGAGTAAATCAGCACAAACCAAACTTGTATCGAAATCTCAATTTGCCAAGATGCTTGGTATCAATCCGTCAACCATCACAAGGGCATTACAAAAAGGCAGAATCCAGCTCTATCGCGATTCGCACCCATCGGAATATCAAGCCCGTCTTGCAATGGCAACTACAGACAGAGAGCGTGAGGCTGGTGAGCGATTAGGGGCGATGATCGAGCCCAAAAGTCAGGAAGATGCATTTTATGCCAATTCTAAGAGACGAGATATGACACAGCATCAGGCTCAGCTTCGCGAGGAGGTGCCTGACGGCGAAGTAAGTAAGTTTGCCAACACAGGCAACAGTCGTATCGTTCGTGACGTCTCAGGCAAATCCTTAGACGACTACAAACTTGATAAGGAACGAGAATCGGCAGAGCGGATACGGTTACAAAACGAGAAAGCCAAAGGGGAACTTATTCCCAAAAATGTGGTGAACAAGGTGTTATTCCCTTTTATTCGATCAATCAGAGAAAATGTTATGTCAATACCAGATCGATGCAGCGCATTGTTGGCTGCTTCAGTAAGGGGCGTCTTACCGGAAGAGGTGGACGTGAGTCAGGAACGATTACAGAATACTATACGAAATACTTTGCGTAAAGAATTACCAAGGATCTTGCAAGAGGTCACAAGAGCGGAGGATTGGGAAGATGAAGCAAAAGCTTACTACGAAGATTGATAACAAGAAGCATATTCTCAGTTCGATATCTATGGTTGCAAGGATGTTCAGACGGGCTCTTGCTCCGCAACCGCCGATGACTGTGGGGGAATGGGCGGATAAGTATAGAATATTAACCTCAGAGGCTTCCGCGGAAACAGGGCATTACCGCACCGATAGGACACCATACGTAAAACAGATTATGGATGATCTTTCCGTGAACTCACCGGTAAAAAAGGTGGTCGTTATGGCCGGGGCACAAATAGGGAAAACTGAAATAGGATTGTGTTGGATGGGGTATATCATGGATTATGCTCCAGCGCCTACATTGTATGTCATCAATGATAAGAACATGGTAAGGGAGGTGTCCAAAACAAGGCTTACCCCGCTTATTAACACGGTTCCCTCCATACGTGAGAAGATAAAAGAAAAAGAGGTTCGCGGTAGTGGAAATACTACGCTCCTGAAAGAATTTTCGGGTGGGTATATCTCTCTTATTGGGGCTAATGTTGCAGGCTCCCTTGCAAACAAACCTATTCAGTATGTATATCTTGATGAGGTAGATAGGTTCCCTGCCGATGTCGGGGGGGAGGGCGATCCGATAAAACTCGCAGAAGTGAGAACAACTACATTCCAAGGGAAGAGTAAGATCTATATCACATCAACGCCTTCTATCAAAGGTGCTTCAAAAATAGATGAATTATATCAAGGCACAGATATGCGAAAATATTTTATGCCGTGTCCTCATTGCGGGTATATGCATGAGTTGCTTTTTGACAACATGGTGGTAAAAAAAGACAAGAAAGGAAACATCAAACGCGCATGGCTGGTTTGCCCCAAATGTAAGGGGAATATATATAATCATCACAAGACAAAGATGCTTGCACAAGGTAAATGGATTGCGACAAATAAAGAATTTGATGATCCGACAGTGGTTGGATATTATTTACCTGGTCTTTGTGCCCCAGACGGGTGGGTGAGTTTTACACAGATCGCAAAGGAATATGAGACAAGCAAGAATAACGAAATGTTAAGAAAGACATTTTGGAATACTCGGTTGGGGTTACCTTATGAACGTGTGGGTGAAGCCCCCGACTGGGAGATGCTATATGAGCGATCAAAAAGATCCACTTATAAACGCGGGACTGTACCACAAGGTGGGTTATTTCTCACAGCGGGTGTTGATGTACAGGCTGACCGTACCGAGTGTGAAGTCGTTGCATGGGGGCGAAATCGTCAATCATGGTCGGTTGATTATTATGTTTTTGAGGGTGATACGTCAGATACGCAAAGCGGTGCATGGATGGGGCTAAGCAAACTTCTTACAAAGACGTTCATGAGAACCGATGGGGTTGAGATGCAGATTATCAAGATGGCAGTTGACCGAGGATATCGAAAAGATTATGTCGATGCTTTTTGTCGTAGATACCCAACAAGCAGGGTAAACCCGGTGAAGGGATCTAACAAATCTTCTGATGCTATGGATTACCCACTCTCCAATCCGCGACAAGTTGATATAAAGCTAGACAACGGGATAAAGGTCCACCAGCAGGGGTATTTTTTCTATTTGGTCGGTGCTTCGTACCTCAAAGATGAACTGTACGGCAGACTCGTATTGCAGCACACGAGCGACAATGAATTATATCCCGAAGGATATTGTTTTTTCCCAAACAATTATGAACCGTATTATTACAAGATGCTTACTGCTGAACGATTCATACCGCCAAGTAAACCTGGAGGGAAGGGAGAATGGAGAGTTATTGGAAATGATCATCGTAATGAGGCGATAGACTGTAGGGTGTATGCACGTTCGATGGCGTGTTCTTTACATGCAGACTCAACCTCCGATGAGTCATGGGATCAGCTCGATGCAGTGTTAAAATCAAACATTTCACCGGAAAATAAGGCAAGACAGAGAAAAAAAGTATCATATAAGGGAATAAAAAGCATATAATTTTCATTTACTACTGTCAAATTGTTTGTAAATATAGTATAATACCAACATGGCAGGAATAACATATGAACAAGCAGAGGCTAATCTCACGATATGGCTAGAAGCACAAGTTGCATTAGCCACCTCTCAGTCTTATACGATCGAAGAGAATGATACACGGAGGACTGTGACAAGAGCCGATCTTTCATCGATTCAAAAGATGATTGATTATTGGAATACAATGTGCATGAGGTTAAATCCCAAAAGGAACAATGGAGGATATGCGATTAAATGAATTTATTCGAAAAAGCCATTAACATAATATCCCCATCGATTGGATTCAAGAGAGCATATAACCGTATGAAGTTACAGGCTCTCTCAACGTATAGTGGGCAGACGACCAAAAGATCTATGGTAGGGTTTAACCCAAGGGTTGACGACCCTAATACAAACACCAACAGGACATTACCAGATCTTCGTGGCAAGTCAAGAGAATTGGTCAATACATCATCGATTGGTAAATCGGTTATTGACGTAAAATCTATCAACATCGTCGGCTCAGGGCTGCATGTTGAAAGTAGGATTGAACATGATATCCTTGGTATCTCGAAAGAAAAGGCACAAGAAAAACAAAATCTTATCGAAAGACGGTTTGCGTTATGGGCCAAAGGGAACGAGGTTGATATGATGCAATCGGATAATTTCTATTCGATGCAAAGCAAAGTGTTTCGGGCAATGTTAATTGATGGAGATGTGTTGTCGCTGTTGTATATTTTGTCTCACGACAAGCGCAGACCAAATCAGTTAAATCCACTGACTATCCAAAACGTCGGTGCTCATCAGCTATGTAACCCGCAAAACAGACAGGATACGGAAACCATGATTGGTGGGATCGATATAGACTCCCACGGCGCGCCAAAGGCGTATAATATTGTATCACCAAGTAATAAATCTCTATCGTTCGATGGAGCAATGTATGGTAAATGGTCTAAGATTTCAAAATATGGTTCAAAATCTGGGCGATTAAATGTGATTCATTTCAAGAACCCTGAATCAAGAATTGGTCAATATAGGGGTATTCCTTGTTTGGCACCGGTTATTGATTTGATTTATGATTTGACTAAGTATCAAAAATCCGAGTTGACGGCTACGGTCATCTCCTCGTTTTTTACCGTCTTTGTAAAGACCGCTTCTGGTGATGCGGAAAGATCTCCTATTGCACAATTTAAGGCACCGACAGATCCCCAAGATTCATTGTTGGTAAATGGCAGTGTTGCAAGTGAGGCAACCGAGGCAGACTCGAATCAATACCAATTCGGTGAGGGGATGATCAATCATCTTGCCGAAGGTGAAGATATTACCACCGCCACACCAAACCGACCAAACACCGCGTTTGAAGCATTTGTTCAAGCAATGCTTACCGAGATTGGTATGGGCATTGGTGTTCCTTATGAAATGCTTGTAAAAAAACATCAATCATCTTATTCAGCTTCAAGGGCTGCGTTCCTTGATGCATGGCAAGCATTTTCCCAATCAAGAGAATGGATTGCAACGCAATGGTGCCAACCTGTGTATGAGTCATGGCTGGAGCTTGAGGTGGTGAATGGAGATATCGAGCTTCCTGGATTCCTAGAGAATCCTATGTTTCGAAAAGCATGGTCAGCCGCAACATGGCATGGTGATGCAAGAGGTGTACTAGATCCTGTCAAATCTGTCAAGAGATCAATCATGCTTATTGATAACCACCTCTCAACGCGAGAAAGAGAAGCAAGAATGCATACAGGCGGAGATTGGGACCAGATTGTAACGAGAGATGCATATGAGCAAAAAAAGATACGAGATTTAAGGGCGACTACAACACCAATAACGGAGGCGGATAATGAAAAATAATCTATGGGCTATGGAGGAACATGCTCTTGCTGAATGTCTTGAGCGGTATAACACAGCGGTCCAAGATCCTGAACAGATAAAAATGTTCCTTGATGCTCAAGAAAGTATGGCACTACAGACCACCTATTTTAAACAAGAAAAAGAGACCCATACAGCGATCATTGATATAAATGGGGTATTGACACCGAACTATACTTTTATGACATGGCTTATGGGAGGCACTGCCTATTCTCAGATCCTACTTGCGATTGACCAAGCAGAGCACGACGAGTCGGTTGACTCTGTTATATTTGATTTTGATACAGGTGGTGGGGCAGTGAATGGTGTTGAGGCGGTTGGGATCGCCATCAAACAGATGAAAAAACCAAACGTTGGTTTTGTCCGCGGTACCGCTGCAAGCGCTGGGTATTATCTCGCATCGGCGACCAGTAAACTATATGGTCTTGAGATGTCAGAGGTCGGTTCTGTAGGTGTAGTCATATCGGTAGTTGACACGACGGAGCGCGATAAGAAAGAAGGGGTAAAGCGTTATGAGATAACTTCGAAGAATGCACCAGAAAAACGACCTGACATATCCAAAAAGTCAGGAAGAGAGATATTGCAAAAGAGAGTAGATGATACTGAAGATGTACTCATCTCACATATAGCAACTAACAGAGGTGTTACCTCTGATACAGTCCGCAGTGACTTTGGACATGGTGGAATGATGTTGTTTGCCGAAGCTATTGAAGCAAATATGGTAGACGATATTAAAAACTTTGACCTAGTAAGGGCTGAAATATCACAAATCATGGAGAATGATATGGAAATGAAAGACTTATCACTTGAGCTGCTCAGAGCAGAGCGACATGATCTTGTAGAAGCTATTCTTGAAGACGGAAAAAAAGAGGGAGCGACAGCCGAAAGGGATAGACTTTCAGCTCTGGATTCTCTCAAAGGTTCTGTTGAGGAAGCAAACAAGATAATCGATGAAGCAAAAGCAGACGGAAGATCCGCTACGGACATCACACTTGATGTGCTGAAAGCGGAGAGAACCCACGTACAAAAGATAGCTACCGATGCAAGCGTGGACCTTGAAGCAGACGCCAAAAAGATGGCAGTTGTATCAGTGTCAGAAGCACCAGACCCTGATGAGGCAGCTGAGCTTGCGGCAGAACTTGAAAAGTTCAGAGGAGAAAAATAATGGCACTGATTGAAACAAACACCTTTGATAGTTTAATTCAAAAGGTAGGAAATGGTATATATAGCTGTATCTTTAATGCAGTTATACTTGCAGGGCAGAATTTGGTAAGAGGATCTGTACTTGGAAAAATCACCAAAGGTGACGTAACCGAGACACCAGATTCAGGGAATACCGGAACGGATACATTTGGTACGGTCACTCTTGGGTCCAGCGCGATGCTTGGTGATTATGTTGTTACCTGTACCACAAAAGCAACTGGGGCGAGTGTGTTCCAGGTTGTGACGCCGAAAGGTGTTCTTCTTGCACCGTTGACACAGGGTGTTGCGTATGCATCAAGCCATCTTAACGGTACACTGGGAACAGGTGGTACAGACTTTGAGGTCGGGGACTTTATTACTATTTCTGTAGCAGCAGGTAGTGGGAAGTTCAAACTATGTGATAAATCAGCGGTCGATGGATCAGCAGATCCATATGCTGTGCTGGTTCAGGATATTGATGCTTCTGAAGGCGATATCGAAAATGTTGCCGTATATTCATCGGGTGGATTTGGTGAAGACGGGTTGGTTTTCGCAGCAGGTACCACAGCGGCTGATATGTTCGACGCAATGCGTGATAAGGGTATGGACATTGTACCCACAACCGAGGAGGGTTAAATAAATGGAACGAGACACTAGATTATTGATGAATGAATATACCGAGCGAAAAGCTCCGTCAATGTTCTTTTACAACATGTTCGTAAACAAAGTGAAGACCTTTGAGCAGGAGTCTGTTCAGATCGACATAGTGCGAGCAACGAGACGTATGGCAGGATATAATGTTCGTGGTGCAGTGGCAAAGAATATTAAACAGAAAGGATACAAATCCTATCTGTATACACCGCCTATCATCAACGATAGTTCTGTAATCTCATTTGCAACTGCAAGAAAAGCAGTCGCAGGAGAGGATATCTATTCTCCTCTGTCACCACAGGCTAGAGCAGTGGTCCATCAGGCGGAATCAGCAGTTGAGATGAGCGAAGCAATTGATCGCAGGATAGAGTATCAGATCTATGAAGCATTATTCACAGGAGAGATCAGTATCCCTGAGAATGGCGGAAAGGTCGGGTTCCCTGTAGATACCACATTACTGGATATTTCTCCATCAGCTTCATGGGCAACAGCTTCTACGAAGATCACCAAAGATGTGAAAGACACTTCTTTGTCTGTCTTTAAAAAGTCAGGGAAAACTCCTGATATCATGGTCCTTGGTGCCGATGCTCTTGAAGGGTTCTTAGACAACACACAGATTAAGGATCAGTTGAACAACAGAAGGGTTGAAGGCAGTAAGCTCGACCCGAAAGAGATACCTGACGATGCAACATATATCGGATACTTCAACTTTGAGGGTTATGCTCTTGATGTATTGGCTTACAACGGTATGTATGCCGACCCGGACACCGGTGAGGATACTCCATATATGCCCGCAAAGAAGGCACTGTTGATCAATATGGCAGCAAGACGAGAAATGCTGTATGGTGGGATTGAATCTCATGAGGCTACAATGGCTGTTCCGCAGTTTGTTGACTCTTGGGAAAGCAAAAACCCTGATGGTTGGATTGTAAGAATCCAGTCTGCTCCATTGTTTGCACCTGTAGCACTTGATACATGGGCAACAATTCAGTGTATTCCCGCTTAGGAGTAGTTGATGCCACGGACGTTGTTGGAACAGGAAGCATTAGACCGAGAAGAGATATTCTTTTCGGGTGATGATTTCTCAGAAGAGATTATCATAACCACTGGTGAGACAAGTCAAACCGCATATGGTATATTCTCTCGCGGGTTGACAAACCCGGAAGAGCAGGGTGGCTATAAAGAAAGACGGTTTGGTAATCCCTTTGTAACGTTTAACGCCAACAAGGTACCCGTGACATTAAATCGAGATACGACAATACTAACCATACGTGGGGAGGATTATAAGATACGGAGAATCGATCCACCCCACGGTGATATATTGACGGTGTATGTAAAATGAGAATTAATATATATGCAGACATGACCAATGCAAGGATTGCTGAGTTAATTACCATGTTTCCAGGTATGCGTAGTATGATACTTAAACGGTTAGGGCATAAGGCTAAGAGCCTGTACCGTGATACTTATACGGTTGATCGAGGTCCACATACGTTGTATTATGGTCCAAGATCCGTGACTAAGTCCAGAAAGGGCAATAGGTATCTTGCTAGTTATCGAGTGATGAACAACTTTCAAAAAGTAAAGTTTACATCATTCACTGATAATCTGTTTGAGAATGATGCAGTATGGAAAACAGGTAGAAGACGAATTGGTAGAAAACTTATGACAAAGACTGGATATTTATTAAGACCATATATCATGCCGATTGCGAACAAAGCAGTTGACAAGATATTAAAAGATGATGCACAAATAGGATGAAGAGATGTTTGAATTGCATAGTAAGATAACCAGGTTGAAGACGTACCTTGTAGGTACTCTTAACACGATGCTTGTGGCAAATGGGCTTGCTCCTATCGATGACTTTAGAGTCGGACCACCAAGTGAACAAGAAGGTCGTCGTACCCTGGGAGTGTTCGTACACCCCGAAGAGACTGCTTTTGAATCACCAAGGACCGATGGCGAAGTTGCTGTCGCTGAGGTGACGTTTGTGGTAGGGATGAAGCTTTTGTCAGAAGATGACAACGGTAATGATTCTCTTCTCTATAAGTATTCTGATGTGTTAATTAGGACTTTGAGTGAATACTGCCCCGCTAATGGACGCAGCTCTCTTGAATCATACTCTCCGCAGCACTCGTATGATGTCATGCGACCGGATATATTTATTCAGATGACGGGTGATGTGAGTTACGAAGAATAGGAGAATAATATGAGTACCGCAGGGCGAAAAGCCAAAGCATACAAAGGTGTCGTAGGCACTATCCTTGAATCTCTCGATGTACTTGTTGATGGTGCAATATATTTTATTGCAGCAAAAGGTGTAGCATCGGCGCTACCCCCAGAGGTAGCAGTCGGAAGACCGTTTATAGCAAACGGTGAGATCACGCTTGCAGCAGATGATGCAGTTTATCCGCTGACTTATCTTGATACACCGTTTTGTATCCTGAAAGATAAATCAACATCGGTAACCAAGGGTACCTATGACGGTACTGTAGATTGCGATGAGGAACGTGTCTATGTATCAGATGAATTACCGAGTGAGACCATTTCCCTTAGCGGGAATACCGTTTTTGACAACGAAGTGTTGCAAGAGTTTGAGTCTCAGTTTAATTATGTGGTCATTGGAGATGGTACAGGCGTGTATACATCAAAAGAAATTACCCACACACCGATATGGATAGTGCTTGACTACACCGTTCGTGGAAGAGTTGCAGGTGAGAATATTAAGATGAAGATACTGCCGATGCTTCCAACTTCCTTGAACGAGAAAGCAGACGCTGAAGCGCTTCAGGATTTCTCTATTGATGGACAGTCCGCAGGTTCGGATGCACTCGGAAACAAGGGCGCAATCATCTATGATCTAGCGACA
>CAYYPJ010000084.1:0-10454 GCA_964473495.1 uncultured Spirochaetales bacterium | reverse complement strand
ATAGTGATGTTATATCAGCATATCATGAATTAATTGATAAGATTTCTAATAAAAAGATACTGAGTAATGTGTATTTTCAGTTAGGTGAACTTTATGACAAACAGGGTGATCTGATTGAAGCAAGATCTCTGTGGAACAAAGCAATACTGGCAAACCCTCAAAACAAGGATGCAGTAAATAGGTTAGAACGTTGAGAATAATCCCAGAAATTCAATTTAGAGACTCACTACTCCATGTAGAACGTCCAGGGCGTTATATTGGTGGAGAATATGGCTGTGTCAAGTATGGTGTGGAACAAGCTGCTATCAAGATAGCACTTTGCTTTCCTGACCTCTATGAGATCGGGATGTCTAATAATGCCATGAGAATACTTTTTGATCTTTTTAATAAAGTAGATGGTCTCTTATGCGATATCGTATTCTGCCCGGCACCTGATTTTGCATCGGTCCTTAGGTCTGATGATGTTCCCTTGTACACGCTGACTCATGGGATTCCCCTTAATGAGTGCGACATATTAGCATTCTCGGTAGGTTATGAACTAGCTGCAACTAACATATTGTCTGTGTTAGAGTTGGGTAAAATCCCCAGACATAATGACGAGCGGACTGAAGATGATCCAATTGTCATAGCCGGAGGACCTGCTATAACTAATCCCATACCATTCGGATCTTGGATCGATGGGGTACATCTTGGTGAGGCTGAAGCATATCATGGAATAATACAGATACTCAAAGAGATGGCAGTACGTAAAAAAGAGGGTGCCACAAGAGCAAACCTGCTTAATCTATTGCAGGGATCTTCATTTATATGGTCTGAAGTCTCTCCGGAAAGTTCTTCAATGACATATAATGATTTTGGTACAGAAAATTCCTATTATGATGAGAAACTGATCTATTTTCTTAGTCCTAATGTATCAGTTGTACAAGAACATGGTGTGGTTGAGATCATGCGCGGCTGCCCCAATGGATGTCGTTTTTGTCATGCAGGAGAATTCTATAGACCTTATAGACAAAAGAATATTGAGAAGATTATTGAAGAGGTAAAAGAACGTATCAACACCTACGGATACCGTGAGATCACTATTTCCTCTCTTTCAACCGGAGATTACCCATATCTTGACACACTTATCAATGAACTCAATAAGTGTTATTCACACAAACATATATCTTTCTCATTACCGTCATTGAAAGTTAATTCTTTTACCTTGAAAGTATTACAAACAGTTTCCACCGTACGGCGTAGTGGACTGACGTTTGCCATAGAGACACCCGATCCGAAATGGCAGAAGTCAGTGAATAAGACAGTACCTCTAGAAGATGTCATATCAATCATCAAGCAAGCAAAAGTACTGGGGTGGCGACAAGCTAAATTTTATTTCATGACAGGTCTCCCTTTTACTGATCTTGAGACTGAACCGGAAGACATTGCAGTATACCTAAGGGAAATCTATCTTGAGACTCATATTGCTATGAATATTAATGTAGGTACGTTTGTCCCGAAACCACATACACCCTACCAATGGGTAGCTCAATTAGAACCGTCCAAAGCCTTATATCAGTTGAAGCACATAAAATCAGCTATAATGCATGCAGTCCCACGAGTAAAAGTTAATTTTCAAGATCCATACATCTCTTATATAGAGGGGATCATCACAAGAGGAGACGATAGAGTATCTAAACTGATTGAACATGCATATGATCATGGAGCTAAATTTGACGCATGGGATGAATATTTTACTAAAGAAGCCTGGGATAGTGCTATTGATGAAGCGGGATGGGATGTATCTGCTTCTGTCTGCAAGAAAAAAACGGTTCAGGACCACTTACCGTGGGATACTATACGGATTGGAGCCGGGAAGGGGTACTTGAAGAATGAGTATTCACTTGCAGAAAAACATGTGATGACAACAAGATGTACTGATTCATGTGATCATCAATGTGGAGCCTGTATACCGGATATCTCTGAGGTACATGATGCAGGGGAGGAAAATGCATCGTTCATACCTGGAAATAAGTTGGTCATAGAGGAACCTGTTTCTTTCAACAAAGTCGTTGCAGCCTATGGGAAACATGGGAAAGCTATATACTATTCCCATATAAACATCATGAAAATCATGGAGAATATGTTGCTTAGACGTGATATAGCCATAGAGTTCAGTCATGGTTTTAACCCAAAACCAAGACTTGAATTTGTCTCACCATTACCGTTGGGCATAGAAGGAGATGAAGAACTGATGATGGTTCGTCTTCCTGCTACTGAGGAATATGAATCATTACAGAAGGTACTCACAAAGTGTGATGATGCACTGCCCGAAGGTATTGAATTGAGATTCTGTGCTTTGAAAGGTCTTGGACATAAATCATTATCAGCCGCATTTGGCGGCTCTCAGTACTGCATTTCAAGCAAAAATGATATACTACACCAGAGTATCAGCAAAATTTTGCAGCGACTTGTTTCTGTGAATGATCACATCACAGTTGATACAAGAGATGAGGGACAGCGTAAAATCTATCTTTCAATATATGAAGGAAAAGGAAAGAATAGCAATTTCCTGAAATGTATTGATGAGTATATACCAAAATACGATTTTCTGAGTATGTATGACGTAAAAAGAACAAGACTTCTATCCAAAGATCATAATTCTCTATTTTCTTATATCACTGCCGATAGATGATAAGCTTAATTGACTGCAGTAAGTTTTTTTGCCTTTTCCCAATACAGGTCCATATCCTCAAAAGTTGCATCTTCAAATAAGGTATCATGGTCTTGATCAAATAAGGTTACCATATCGTTGTAGCGTTTGATGAATTTATTATTCGTCTTATGCAGGGCAATGTGCGTAGTTACTTCACATAACCGTCCAACATTAACTACTGAGAACATAAGGTCACCTAATTCTTCTTCAATATCATGTGCATTTTCTTGTGTGATCGCAATCTTGAGTTCCTGAAGTTCCTCTTCAATCTTATGTATTGCACCTTCAGCTGTAGGCCAATCAAATCCTTTTTTCCTAGCGATCTTCTGTATCTCTTCAGCATATTCTAGAGGAGGCAATGCCTTTGGTATATGTTGATAGGGATTCTCATATGTTGTCTTTTTACCCTCAACATTTTCTTTTATCGAATCCCAGATGGTGATAACGGCATCAGCGTCATCGGCAGTAACTTCATGAGTGAATACGTGAGGATGACGGCGTATCAGCTTATCAGATACAGTATTAAGAATCTCAACTAAAGAGAAAGATTCATTTTCCTCATGCATGATCGACAGCATGGTAATAACGAGATAGATATCACCAAGTTCCTCTTGGCAGCCGATGGTATCATCATTCTCCAGAGCATCAATATATTCATATGCTTCTTCAATGATATTCTTTGAGAAGATCTCCGGAGTCTGTTTCCTGTCCCAAGGGCAACCTTCAGGAGATCTCAAGATTTTGAGAATATCATAGAGATGTGAGAAAGCTTCTTCATTGGTAGTTGGTGCAGTTCTTTTGAGTACAGATTCCTTTGTTATCATGACGATTCCTTTAAGTAGACAGAATATACATTATATCTAGTAATATGTTTTCTACTATTATAATTTAATATACCCCAGATGTCCCAGTTCTTCAGAGTATTTATAACTTGGACTATAGGCCTTATCATATACATAGTATTCAATATAGAGATGAAGATACTCTTGTCCAGTTGACGGCTGAATAATAAGACTTTCTCCATCCTCATCATCCACGATATAATTCTCATCTACATCATTTATTTGTAATAAATCATCTGAGAATATTTTAACGAGAAACTCCTTATCCTTATCCTTATCCTCATTATATTCCAATTCTCCGTATACTACTTCCCCGTCGGATACGGTATCAGGCAGCCGCAGGATTGGAGAGTTTGATATAGTGTTAGATCCATCACTACTTTGTGCTTGTGCCTTTGATAGATCATGTCTTTTGGGTTTCTTATTCACTTCAGTCGTATCGGTGTATTCATAGTAGATATTAAAACCGGAACAGGTCTCTGGTGACTGAACAATAATATATGTACTAAATTTTACAGTATTATTTGTATTAGGTAGAACGTTAGTTACAGAAACATTCTCTACAGGAGGCAATGGATTTGGTATCCCACATGAACTTAAGAAAAAGACAGAGAACAACAGTAATATATGTACCTGTTTGATCACTCTATTGATTCTTGTACGTATATATATCGCGTCTCTGTCTTCTATCAGACTCATAGTACCCTTTTGCTATTTGATTACTATCAACCTACTCTGTGAAAGTTTTGCCCATTCTGAATCAGCATAATCTGAAACGACCTGTTCATATACAGCAATAGCCAATTCAGTATTACCAAGTTCATCATATATTCTACCGATACTGAATAAGGCATGTGGTACCTCAGCCGATGTATCTGCGTAATCATCCACAATAGACTGATAGGTATTTATAGCATTATCACTTTGACCAAGCATCTCATATGATACAGCTTCATTCATTTTTGCGACAGGAGCTAGATAGGAATCCGCATAATCAGTTGAAACTGACGTAAAATATGTTATTGCGTTAGTATAATCCTCTAATGAGAACATAATAAGACCTAGAAGATAATTGGCTTTCATATCCGGATAGCCATTCTTATTGCTATCGGCAATTGCCAATAATGATTCTTTTAGTTCATCAGCTTTAGTCAACCTATCTTGACTATCTGAAGGTAATGCCTTCCACTCAGTATATAATGTCTCAGCATGTTCAATTGCAACCATAGATCTTTCTTTTGCTTTATCGCTTACATGGGAAAATATGCCGAAAGCGATTATCACTAGTAAAATTGAGATGCAGACTAGTAAGATAATCTTTCTGTTATTTTGTATACCGTGAGCGAACTTATCGCCAAAAGATATTTTCTTTTCATGTACATTTGCCATTTTTTACTCATCCTACTTTAATGATTTTATGCTATTTACTTATTGTTGTCGTTGCTCTTTTCTTTAAGTAAATCTGCAAATGTGAATTTATCGTCATCTTCTTCTGTATGGATATATTTAGACATCTCATGTCGTTGATTACGTCTAATATAATCTTTGACTGACAAAGAAAGCTTCTGTGAGTGAACGTTCACATCCGTAACAACTGATGTCACTGAATCCCCCACCTTATATTTAGTCAATGCTGCATCGGTGTATTCTTCATCAGGTCCAATCAGATTGTATTTAGAGATAAGACCTTCAATATCACCAATAACCCGTACAAATACACCAAAGTCCGTGACACCAGTTACAACGCCATTGATTGTACTACCCTTAGGGTACTCTTTACGAAGTATATTCCATGGGTTACCTTCCAGCTGCTTGACTCCTAGTCTAATTCTTCTGATTCGTGGTTCAACTCGTGTAATAACAACTTCTAGTACATCTCCCACTTTACAGAAAGAACTCATATTCTTTATTCGTTTTGTCCAGGAAATATCATCAATATGAAGAAAACCATCAATTCCTTCTTCAAGATTGATGAATGCTCCAGAATTAGTTACTTTCACAACGGGTCCAGAGACTCGGTGTCCTGCTGGATATCTATCAGCAATTGTATCCCACGGGTTATCTTGTACCTGTTTTATTCCCAGTGATATCTTCTTGTTATCAAGATCAAAAGAAAGAATCTTAGTACTCACTTTTTCACCAATTGAAAGAACCTCTTTTGGATGTGAGATACGTTTGACCCATGATAGTTCCGAAATATGTGCAAGACCCTCGATACCCTCTTCAAGTTCTATGAAAGCTCCAAAGTCAGTCATCTTCGTTACGGTACCTTCAACAACATCTTCAACATGATATCGGTTGTCAAATGAGAGCCATGGGTCTTCTGTGAAGTGCTTAAGTGATAAATTTATCTTCTGTGATTCAGGATCGATATTTATAAGTTTTAAGGATACTTTCTGACCTTTCTTAACAAAGTCTTTAGGTCTGGTGACATGCCCCCAACTCATATCGTTGATATGAAGCAAGCCATCAAAACCTCCCAAGTCAATAAAAGCCCCGAAAGAGGTAAAACTCTTTACTTCACCTTCAACAACATCACCGACTGAAACTGAATTAAAGAACTCGTCCTTTCGTTTCTGAATTTTCTTCTCAAGGTACGCCCGTCGTGATACAACTGATTTAAGTTTTCTACCGGAATGAAGTTTATCAATAATAAAGAAATCCTTAATACCAATATACTGCTCTGGATCTTCAACTCGTACCATATCAGCTTTAGACAGAGGACAAAAACCTGTTATCTCATTGGCAAGGTCTATTTCAAACCCTCCCTTGATTACCTTAAAGAAAGTACCCTCAACGGGTTCACCCTTCTCATAAGACTCTTTAAGTTTTTCTGATCTTAATTTAATATCTGCTTTCTTTTTGGAAACGATAATCTGCCCGCCACGCCCCTCTTTGGTCACAATAACCACTTTGGCTATATCGCCAACTTCCGGTTTTTCTGAGAATTCTTCTAATGGTATACGCCCTTCAGATTTATAACCTACATCTAAAAAGACATATTCATCATTCACCTGAACAACTTGTCCATCTACAAGCTGACCGTCTTCGATTCCATCAAGAGATTTCAGGTATTCTTCCTGTAATAGTTTTTGCATTTCGTTTGTTTGGTCGACATCATTTTCGGTTGCCACTTTCATCTCTCCTGATCCGTATTTTTCCTAAGATTGATTATCTTTTTTACTACTTTCTCACAAACAGCATCTATGGTCAAGTACGATGTATCTATATACTCCACATCATCTGAAACCCGTAGAGCTCCAAACTCCTTTCCCTCATCAATCTTATCCCTTTTTTCAATCTCTTTCTCAATATCTTCAAGAGACAATGCTGTTTCTTGTTGTTTATATCGCCTTTTTGCTCTAATTTCAATAGAGGCATCTAAGTAAACCTTTAGTTCTGCATCAGGGAAAACAACTGTAGTGATGTCTCTTCCCTCCATGATGATATTGGTTTGATTCGCAGACTCCTGCAGTGCTTTATTCACACATATCCTAATCGGCTTAATTGCTGAGATACGTGCTACATGAGCATCAATAACATCTGTATGTAATTTACCTTCCACATTAGCTCCATCAAGCATCAGTTTACCATGCTCAATGCACAATGAAGAATTTTCTGCTGTTTGAATAAGGCTTCTTTTATCAAAGAGATCTTTCCCCTGTAAAATATGCTTATAGGTAATTGCACGATAAAAATTACCTGAGTTTACAAAAAAGAATCCACATGTATCAGCAATTCGTTTTGCGATAGTGCTCTTCCCTACTCCTGCCGGGCCATCAATAGCGACTATCATAGTATATCCTCCCCTGTGACCGAAGAGATTTCTTTTTGCGTCATTGATCGAAATGACCCGGACGGTAAATCATCAATAACGATAGTGCCAATACGTATACGGCGCAATGATAGAATCTGATAACCAAGATATGAGAATATCTTTCTGATCTCTCTGTTTTTCCCCTCTTTGAGAATAAGTCGTGCCGCCCTGGAGGAGATTTTCTCATAACTTTCTATGGTATAAGAAATACCCTCTATAGTTATGCCATGATCAACTATATTTCGTAATGAACTCTCATCGATAGGTAGTGCAGTACGGACTTCATATTCTTTTTCTATCTCGTAGGATGGATGCGATATTTTTTGCGCAAAATCTCCATCATTGGTGAAAATGATAAGCCCGGATGAGTACATATCCAAACGCCCTACATGAAACAGAGACATCTTTTCTGGTATATCTATCAGATCACGGGCAAATTGTGTATGGTATGGGTCAGCATTGCTGCAAAGATACCCTACAGGTTTATGCAGAATAATATATATATATTTATTCGGTATTACTTCCGTATCCTGATAGGTGACAGAGTCATCATCGTGTACTGAGACACCTTGAATGTTTACGACATCACCATTAACTTTAATTTCACCGAGTTCTATGAGCTTCTCACAGTATCTGCGTGAACCTAAACCACATTTTGCCAGATATCGCTGTAGCCGCATCGGATAGATTAGTTGAGTAGTATGTTCTCTTTTGTTATTCTTCTTCATTAAATCTTTCTTCATCAATCTCATTGAGTCTTGGGAGAGAAGCAATGCTTGATAGATTAAAATTCTTAAGGAAATTCTTTGTTGTCCCATAAAGTGAAGGTCTGCCGGGACTATCTTTGGATCCCAGGACCCGTATCAGGTCTTTATCTTTCAAGATTCGTAGAATCGTCTCTGAGGATACTCCACGTATCGATTCTATCTCTTTTCTTGTTATTGGTTGAGAATAGGCAATAATTGAAAGTGTCTCCAATGTGGCTCTTGTGAGTCGCCTATCGATCTTCTTACCATAATGTTCCTTTAATGTAGGCCACAATCTTTTTTTGGGAAGAAATTGATAATTATCGCCTTGACGTATAAGTTCGATACCATGATCATGCGCATGGTAAAATGCTATAAGCTCATGTAAAGCATCTAGAATGGACAATTCGGTATAATGGGTGCTCTTAGCAAGTTTTTCGATACTCATAGCATCATTCTCTAGAAATAGAATTGCTTCAAGAATTTGTGCTTCATCAGATAATTCATTTATTTCACTCATGATAATCACCCCTGTGTCCTATCGATGATGTCGGTTTCGGCTCTCGCTTTCTAATTCTGATATCACCGAACAATGTATTTTGATAAATGGTTATCTTCTTTTCTTTTACTACTTCCAATATTGCCAGGAACGCACATATGACATCTAATGGAGAATCCTCGCGAACTACGATATCCATGAATGCAAGTTCTTTCTTCTTTTCAAATAGTTCATCCATTAGTGCAATCTTATCTTTTATTGAGACCTCTTCATAGATGTTGAATATCCTCTCTGGTGAAATATTCTTCAAAAGCGTGGAGAATGTTTTCAAAAGATCCCAAACATTTATTTCGTTCCACAATCTCTCATCATTGAAAGGAAGAATATTCTGATGCTTGTTTCGCATGAAGTAGTAATCATCCTTTGAATAATTCAGCTCGATAAGTTCTGCATATTTCTTGAACTTATGGTATTCAATAAGCCTATCAACTAATTCCCGCCTCGGATCTTCAAATTCTTCATCAAATACAACATCAACGGGCAGTAGCATCCTCGACTTGATATATATCAATGTGGCTGCCAAAGAATAGAAGTCGGTAAGATTATCAAGATCTATCTGTGTGGCATAATGCAAATATGATAAGTATTGAGTAGTTATTTCGGCAATAGGGATGTCATAGATATTCACTTCAGATTGCTGTATCAGAAAGAGGAGGAGATCCAATGGACCTTCAAACGATTGAAGTTTGAACTGATTTTTTTCTGTCCTGCTCTTCTTATCTTCGACTCCAGGCTGTCCCATGTTATTCAACTTTGCTCTTCGGTGGATGATGCCTCTTCTTTATATTGATTTGGGAACATGATCCGGCGCAACTTATCTTCAAGTTGGATCATAAGATCTTTATGTTCCAGCAGATACTCTTTTGCATTCTCTTTACCCTGCCCTATTTTATCAGTGCCATATGAATACCAACTTCCGCTTTTTTGTATAAGATCATATTTCACCGATGCGTCAAGAATACTGCCCTCGTAACTGATACCCTTCCCAAAAATGAGATCCAATTCTACCTTCTTGAACGGTGGAGCCATTTTGTTCTTTACGACCTTCACACGTATTCTATTACCTATTATATTATCTGCATTCTTTGCAATTGTTTCAATCTTACGGACATCTAATCGTACTGAAGCATAGAATTTAAGTGCATTCCCGCCGGTAGTTGTCTCAGGATTCCCAAACATGACTCCGATCTTCATACGGATCTGATTAATAAATATTATGATTGCTTTCGATTTAGAGAGAACCCCCGAAAGCTTGCGTAAAGCTTGACTCATAAGTCTTGCTTGAAGCCCCATATGTGAATCTCCCATCTCACCGTCTATTTCAGCTTGGGGCGTCAATGCTGCAACTGAATCTATTACGATTATATCTACAGCACCTGATCGTATAAGCGATTCTGTTATCTCTAAAGCTTGTTCACCTGTGTCTGGCTGTGATATCCAAAGATTCTCTATATCTACCCCTAAATTTTTCGCATATGAGGGATCTAATGCATGCTCCGCATCAATGAAGGCAGCTATGCCCCCCTGTTTTTGGGATTCTGCTATTGCATGTAGAGCCAATGTAGTCTTACCTGATGATTCTGGACCATATATCTCTATTACACGACCTTTTGGATATCCGCCGATACCCAGTGCTTCGTCAAGAAGTATAGAGCCTGAAGGGATATGCCCAATAGTCGTATCAACTTTATTATCACCAAAACGCATGAGAGACCCCTTACCAAACTGTTTTTCAATCTGTATCTTTACAGATTCTAATGCTAGAGATTTATCATTTTTATTCTGTGTGACTGAT
>CAYYPJ010000083.1:2829-10508 GCA_964473495.1 uncultured Spirochaetales bacterium | reverse complement strand
CTCCTAATAATAACTGGTCTATAATACCAGTATTAAATCACTTGTTAATTACCATCTCTTTCTTATTCAGTTTCTCATATGCTTTCATGATGATCTCTTCAGTCTCATCCCAGCCGATACATGCATCGGTGACTGATACACCATACTTCAATCTCGCAGGATCATCACCCAGTTCCTGTCTCCCAGAATTAAGATTACTCTCCAACATGAATCCTGCGATTGCTTTATTTCCCCGCACAATTTGATCGATGACAGAACGCAAGACCCTACCTTGTCGCTTATACTGCTTACAAGAGTTCGCATGACTGCAATCGACGATGATCGAAGGTGTGAGCTTCATCTTCCTCATTGTCTCTGCTGCATCTTCAACATACTCTTCATAATAGTTTGGACTATTTGATCCTCCACGAAGAATCAGATGTCCCTTGTCGTTTCCTGTGGTACGTAGGATTGATGAATTCCCGTTAGTATCTATACCGATAAAACTAGCAGGGCTCGCTGCTGTTTTGATCGCATTGACCGCATTGGTGAAATTACCGCTCGTACTGTTCTTGAACCCTACAGGAACAGAAAGCCCACTAGCAAGATTCCTATGTGTCTGACTCTCGGTAGTCCTGGCTCCAATCGCTGCCCAACATACAAGATCATCTATATATTGGGGAATGATGGGATCAAGCATCTCACAACCGACAGGAAGACCAATTCTGGTAATATCAAGAAGAATATCCCGTGCAAGCTGCAGCCCATATGCAATATCATCGGTACCATCAAGATATGGATCCATAATAAGACCATGCCATCCCAGGATCGTTCTTGGTTTCTCAAAATAGGTTCTCATAACAAGGAGTATATGGTCACTCACCTTCTCAGAAAGTCTCTTCAACTTCTCAGCATACTCTATAGCTGCTTGTTTATCATGTATCGAACAAGGCCCGACGATTCCAAGGATCCGCATATCTTCTCTAGCTACGATCTTATTAATCTCAGAACGATCCTGTAGAATGGTATCGGCATCATTCGATTCCAGTACAAATTGTTCTCTCAACTCAACAGGGCTGATCAACGGTGTGATTGATTGAATACGTACATTAGTCATAATGTTCATCTGTCTCTCCTGATTCTTTATACCACATATCCATCAGTAATTTCAAATAGCACAACAGCAGTAATGCACTGTCATAGAGTCTGAAGTTCTCCAGTATGCCTGCTTCCTTTCGCACATACAACAATCTTCCGAGACGTACCCAGTTCGTCATAGACTCTCTGCTGCAGGATCTGCGGATGATTGTTCACTGCAGACATGTGGCAGAGAAAGACCCGGGAAGGTCTCTCATCTGAAGAAAAATGTTGAATAGCCTGTATAGCATCACTATTTGAAAGATGCCCCGTATCAGATGCAATACGCTGCTTCAGATAATAGGGATACGGCCCATCTGCAAGCATCTCCTCATCATAGTTTGCTTCCAGAAAGAGAATATCAGCAGTATCCATCAATCTCTGCATCTCTGAAGTAATAATTCCTGTGTCAGTAGCTACCATCAGTACACGACCTCCGACGGTAATGTGGAAATTCACAGCATATGCCGCATCGTGGCTTATAGAAAACACTCTAACAGAAAAGGGACCAATCGTATAAGTCTCTCCCGGGGTTACCGGTACAAGAGGAATCGGCTTCTTACCTGAGAAGATGGAGCCATCAAGCATATGATGGAGATAGACGGGAACCTTGCAAGCCCGTGAGAGCGTTGCTACTCCCTTCATGTGATCAGCATGGGTATGGCTAAGCAGAACGGCCTGCAGTGTACTCAAATCAGCATCAACAAGTTCCGCCCTTCTCTTTAGTTCCTTGAAAGAGAATCCGCAGTCAATGAGAATAGTCTTCCCTTGATAGCCGATCAAATAGGCATTAGCAGATGAACCACTTCCCAGGATCGCATAACGTATCATATCATCAATCCTCTACGATCAGGTCCAAAGTTTTCTGATTAAATCCGACAAGCACATGTAAAGAAGTTCGTATCACTGGCATTCTTATGAGCTCATTATGCTCCAGGATCTCTTCAATAGGATCATAATCAAGATATGCATACCCATGGTTGATATAGTACTTTGAACTCTTATCGACAAGTTCCTCCTGATCTACATACTGTAGGATATGAGTAAGCTCACCCGGAGATAGCCTACGACGGAGAAGATCCATGAACTGATACGGAATACTATGCTCCTTGCAATACCGTATAGCTTTTCGTGTTTCTGATGATTTTTTCGTTCCAATGATCTGCAGTGTCATATAGCCCTCAAATCCACTTTAATGGGATAGTGTTGTCTCACTATATATGATAGTATACGATTTATTCTAGTCGATAAGGACTCTCGATCATAGATAAAGATCAGATATTTCAATCGCAGTCACAACAATGGATAAGGAGCATGCAATGCAGAATAGAATAGTTCATCTACTTGAAGCAGAACCATCCAATACACCGATTCAGGTTGAGGGTTGGGTACGCACAAAACGGGATTCGAAAAACTTTTGCTTCTTTGAGGTCAATGATGGATCCTCACTGAAGAACCTCCAGATCATTCTTGATAAGAAAACAGCAAATATCTCTGATCTGATAAATCATATAAATACCGGGGCAAGTGTTACCTTTACCGGAAAACTCGTAGAGTCACCAGGGAAGAACCAGAAAGTCGAACTTCAGGCGAACGATGTCCTCGTTCACGGTGAAGCACCTGCAGATACCTATCCACTCCAGAAAAAACGGCATTCCTTTGAGTTCCTTAGAGAGATCGCACATCTTCGACCAAGAACCAATACAATCAGTGCAGTAGCACGAGTGCGCAGCCAACTGAGTTTTGCGATCCACAACTATTTTCACGAACATGAATTCATCTATGTACACACTCCAATCGTCTCGACTTCAGATTGTGAGGGTGCAGGTGAGATGTTCCAAGTCACGACCCTCCCCCTTGAAAAGCTTCCTACAGATCATGGGCAAATCGACTATGGAAAAGATTTTTTTGGCAAACGAGCAAGCCTGACCGTGAGCGGACAACTTGAAGCAGAGATATATGCACTTGCACTTAAGAACGTCTATACTTTTGGACCTACGTTCAGAGCAGAGAACTCCAATACCGCCCGACACCTTGCTGAGTTCTGGATGGTGGAACCTGAAATGGCATTCTGTACACTTGATGGTGATATGGATACAGCAGAAGAGTTCTTAAAATACATCTTTTCCTATGTCTTGGAACACTGTGAAGAGGATATGGCATTCTTCAATAAATGGGTACAGAAAGGAGTAGCGGACAGTTTAAGACAGGTTATAGACAAACCATTCATTCATCTGCCCTATACCGATGCTGTCAAAGAACTGCTTAAGAGTCCGAAAGAATTTGAGTACCCGATCGAATGGGGGAAGGATCTGCAGTCAGAACATGAGAAATATTTGACTGAAGAGATATTCAAAGCACCGGTCATCGTGATCGACTACCCAAAAGAGATAAAAGCATTCTACATGAAATTAAACGATGATGGGAAAACGGTAAAAGCAATGGATGTACTTGTTCCCAGGCTGGGCGAGATCATCGGCGGCAGTGAAAGAGAATCCCGATATGATGTATTAGTTCAAAGACTCAATGAGTCAAATTTGCAGAAAGAAGACTACTGGTGGTACTTGGAACTTCGTCGATACGGCAGCGTCCCTCATGCAGGTTTCGGGTTGGGTTTTGATCGTGTTGTTCAATATATAACCGGTATGCAGAATATACGAGACGTAATCCCCTTCCCGAGGACTGTCCATAATGCTGAATTCTAGCATGCTATAATGCTGTCAGACCCATTCTGACAGCATATTTTGTCAATTCTGCTACAGAATGCAGCTGCAGTTTTGTTAATAGATGCTTACGATAAACATCTACTGTACTGACAGCGATCCCCAGATTAGCTGCAATCTCTTTTGAGGACTCACCCATACTAATACGCTGCAAGACCTGTATTTCCCTATTCGTCAGTACTGCTCGCGGTAATCTTCCGTATACACCATCACTCTGCTGTTCCGCTACGAACGATGGCAGATAGACAGCACCACGGTACAACGCTCTCAAAGACTGTTCAAGCTCTCCAAATCGTGCCTGCTCAAAAATGAATCCATGGAACCCAAAGGAGTGATAGTGCTCGATAAGCACTTGGTCGTTTCGCTCTATAAGGATCACCATGAAGATAGTATTTGAAAGAGCCTGAAGTGAACTTCTTTTGATGATGTTCATACACTCTTTACACACCTGTGCCGAATGTAAAAGACCTGACCCTATGATAATATAATTCGGGGGGATCCCCTGGAAACAGGAGGAAAACTCTTGAAGCGAATGCTCTTTTTTTATGAGTTCAAAATCACGAGATCGAGCAAAGAGCCCAGCCAACCCATCCAGCAATAATCCTGGTCGTCTAAATAGTACTACTGTCTTCATATCTCTATACAACAGATATACGAGAGATATGATTCAATCAATCACTAATCATACGGCTCTTCTTAGGATCAATAGGAACAAAACCTTCACCCAAGACTTCTTGAGCACTTGAAATGATCATGAATGCATCAGGATCTATCCTGCGTACAATATTCTTCACCTGTGATATTTTCCTGTTCCTCACTACCATCATAAGCATTTGCTGCCCCTCATTATTGAACATTCCATGAGAATCGACCATAGTCCCGCCAAAATCGCAGGCAATAAGCAGCTGACGTATTTCTTTATGTTTACCACTGATGATATATATCATCTTTGCATAGTTTGCGCCACTTGTGATCATGTTTATGAACTGCCCAGTGACAAAGAGCGTAATAATAGCAAAAAGAGCCCCCTCAACAGAGAAGATCCATGCAGCAAGAGCGACTACCAACCCATCGACGAGATAGAGTGACGTCCCAAGTGTCAATTGCGTGTAGTGGTTTATGATCTGTGCGATGATATCGGTCCCGCCGGTATTGGCACCACCTTTCATGACCATACCTAATCCGATCCCCGAAAAGAGCCCCCCAAAAAGTGCAGCTAACAACAAGTCAGTTCTATCACCTACAGACAACAGCCCATCATATCCAAAGAGAATCCCAAACAGGGATACACTTAGTGACAGGACGAACGTCCCATAGAGAGACTTTAGACCGAACCGTTTTCCAAAGACCAATACTCCCAGCCAGAAGATCGGGACACTCAAAACAAAGATCACGATACCGGGATCCCACCCATACAAGTAATAGAATATGATAGCCATTCCGCTCACTCCGCCGGCAGCTATCTTAGCAGGGGTGAGGAAGAGCACAAGACCTAAGGCAATGGTCACTGACCCTATTGTGATATATAGGTACTCTTCGATCTTTCTCAATACTTGATTTCTTTTCATTCAGATTTCCCTATGCATATTATTGGTTCTCACGCTGCAGCAGCTTGGTCACGTGGGTATCAAGTGCATTGGCAAATGCTTGAATCTCACGCGGACCAACAGGCTTCGCCCTCTCACAGAAATGCCCTGCTTCACGAAACTCGGTCATAGCATTCCTGATCGACAATCGCTCCCGTACATTCTCTGTGGTGTAGACACCTCCCCTATCATCAACGACTACGCATCCGGATTCGACGACGCGTGAGGCAAGAATAACATCCCGAGTAATGACAAGATCTCCTACAGCAACACCCTCGACAATTCGATCATCAGCATTGTCAGCACCTGTAGGAACGATGATCATCTGTAATAACGGTCCCATGCAATCTTGAAGAGGTCTATCCGCAACAAAGATAGCGGTTCGATTAACGCGCCTTGCAGCTTTTTGTATGATCGTGCGAATACTCCTTGGACAGGAATCCGCATCAACCCATATATTCATCATCTACTCATCCCTTGAGGGATGCCGGCAAAGAAAGCCTGCCCTGAACAATCAATACTATAGGATGAGACAGCTGCAGGTATCATACAGGTATCCCCTTTGACCATCCGGAATATATGCTGTTCACCGGAATCTGAATCCTGATAGCTTATAGTTGATACACCCTCCAGCTGAATCATCAACTCTATCCTCTCTCTATTGGTAATCCTATAAATACCACACTCTATTCTTCGTAGTATAAACTCGAGAGAGGGTGTATGGTAGACATAACGACCAAATACATCTTTAGCAGCAATCGTTTTCTTTTTGTCTATATGGATGAATCGGACAACATGGAGGAGTTCTTCTACATCAACATGTTTTGGTGTCAATCCTCCCCTAAGTACATTATCAGAGTTTGCCATCAGCTCCACACCTACCCCATCGACATATGCATGTAGTTCACCAGCAGGCTGGTAAAGTGCTTCTCCCGGTTGTAACTGCAACACATTCAGATAGAAGGGGGCAAGAACTGCCGGGTCTGATGAATAATGCGTAATAAACCGTTTGACCAGCGTTATCTCAATCGAATCATCGGCAGCATGTTGAAGTTCCTCAGTAAGGATGCTCATCAAAACGGTACGCTTCTTCTTGTCAAGCTTCAAGATATTCCTCAACACACCCTGATACTTCTGTTCCTCGGTCAGCTGCTGTGAAGTAAGTATCTCCTCAAAGAACCGATGGTAGACTTGAGGAACATACTTGTTCAACAGTGTTATCAACGCATCAATCGATCTAAACCCGCACATAGCCGTGAAAGGAGTCACTGCACACAAAATCTCTGGTTTATGGTTTATATCCTTATAGTTCCTCTCGGATGAACTCAGTGGTACATGTGCAGCATCTTCCCTGGCATAACCCTCTTCAGCCTGCGCTTTTGTCGGATGGCACTGTATTGAAAGTGGAGCACCAACGGCTAGGATCTTGAATAGCAAAGGCAAACTTCCCTCAACGTGACTACCAAGAACCGCATCATGGTCGTTATCTATATAGTGCTGCAGGGTGACAGGTCCTTTTCCGTCAACAAGGACTTCAGTCATTCCCTTCTGGTGAACTCCCAACCATAACTCAGCCCAAGGACCCTTTCCTACTGCTTCGTCATGGCCGGTAAATTTCTGCAGCCATGTGTTATCACCCCATGCATACTTCTGTATACAGGGTTTTAATCGTTCTATATGCATGGCATTAGTCTACATGTACATGAAAAATTGGTCAATCAGATTAGGAAATTCTCTCCAGCAGAAGTTGTATTCTTGTATTTATATTGATTCATCGATATAACAAGAGTTGAACACTACTGACATCTTTTATGCGATACAGTAGCCCTACGAGCAAAAACATCTTAAAATAAGGAGAATTGTATGCACTACTCCCCATTGCAGAAAGCACGATACGAGTATCAGCCAAAACTTCCCAACATCCTAAAGAACCCCATTGAGACTATTTCACCGATATATGGTGAATCAACAGAACCTGACACTGACAAAGAGGCGTTACAAGCGCTATTCCCCAACACCTACGGGATGCCTATAGTCTCATTCACTACTGGTTCTCAGACAGACATCTCAAAGAGAATGAATATCGGCGTAGTCCTTTCTGGAGGTCAGGCACCCGGCGGGCACAATGTTATTGCTGGTCTCTTTGATGCTGTGAAGAAGGCTAATTCTGAATCTAAAGTGTATGGGTTCCTTAGCGGTCCCTCTGGAATCCTTGAGAATAAAAAGATCGAACTGACTAGAGAGTATATTAAAG
>CAYYPJ010000083.1:0-2819 GCA_964473495.1 uncultured Spirochaetales bacterium | reverse complement strand
AATACCGAAATACCGGTGGATTCGATATCATAGGATCAGGCAGAACAAAATTGGAAAGTGAGGAACAATTCTTGATCTGTGAGAAAGTCTGTAAGGAACTTGAGATCAATGCACTCTTGATCATCGGAGGGGATGACTCAAACACGAATGCAGCTATACTTGCAGAGTTTTTCAAAAAACGTAATACCGGGATATCCGTCATTGGTGCACCGAAGACTATTGACGGTGATCTGAAGAACGAATCGATCGAAGTCTCTTTTGGTTTTGATACTGCCACAAAGACCTATGCGGAACTCATCGGGAACATTGAACGTGATGCGAATTCCGCTAAGAAATATTGGCACTTTATTAAATTGATGGGCAGAAGTGCTTCTCATATAGCACTTGAATGCGCTCTGCAGACTCAACCTACTGCAGCACTCATCTCAGAGGAAGTTGAAAAGAACAAGACAACGCTTCAGGAGATCGTTGCAGACCTTGTCAGCAAAGTCGTCTATAGAAGTAAGCAGGGGAAGAACTTCGGTGTCGTCCTCATCCCGGAAGGATTGATTGAGTTCATCCCCGAGATGAAAGCACTCATCACAGAACTTAATGATCTCATGGCTGAACATGCAGCATATTTTCAAGCTTTGACGACCTTTGAAGATCAGGGGGAATGGATCAATGCTCATCTTACAAAAGACTCATCATATGTCTTCTCTTCACTTCCCAACAATATTCAGAGACAGCTTCTGATGGATCGAGACCCGCACGGAAATGTTCAGGTATCGAGAATAGAGACCGAAAAACTCTTGATCGAGATGGTCGGAGACCAACTGAGAGAGATGAAGGCAGAGGGGACCTACCTCGGTTCATTCAGTACTCAGCACCACTTCTTCGGATATGAAGGACGCTGCGCATTCCCGTCAAACTTTGATTCAGATTACTGTTATGCTCTTGGGTTCAATGCGTTCATGTTGATTGCATCCGGTCTGACCGGCTATATCTCATCGATCGAGAACCTCTCGGCACCTGCTGATCAATGGAAAGCCGGCGGTATCCCCGTGACGATGATGATGAACATGGAGCATCGACACGGAGAACTGAAACCGGTGATCAAAAAGGCTCTGGTTGACTTGGATGGTCTACCGTTCAAGACTTTTGCTGAGAATCGTGAGACCTGGTACAAAGAGACCTCTTTCACCTTCCCCGGTTCAATTCAGTACTATGGGCCGGATGAAGTATGCAATCAACCGCCTATGACATTGACGCTGGAACACAAATAGAATCGTTACTGCGTAACACAGAGACACCAGAGGGATCCTTTGGTGTCTCTCCTCCGTCAGAGAGAAGATCAATGGATACTGTAGAACATCTCTAAAGATTCGGTATACTGCTATTGGATTGGGTCATACAGCTATTTTTCAAATTTTACCACCCAACCTAGTCCGTAATCATCATAGTACCCGATACCGTATACTCATGACTATAACCTGAGTTTTCGCTGAAACCACATGAGCTTCATACGAACACATAGCTTGAAGAGATGAGTATGCACGCACCTTGGGAGTCTCCCCTACCGTAGGCTCAAGATCCGATGCTGGGTAAAATCCCTTCCGCCTGCTTAAGACATTATCACTTCCCAATGAGACTTCTTATGGTCTTTTCCTCCCAGAGACAGCTCGTAGGGGAAGTGGTACGGTTTCTTACAGCTACCGCTTCCAGAGTTCTAGCAGGTTGTCGTAATTCTGGTTCCAGGGAAAGTATGATTCCCAGTCTCTGTCCTTTTCCTGTTTGTCCTGCACCATGGTCAGCTTATCCAGAAGGAATTTGAGATAGGTTGTTGGATCGATAGTATTCAATATGGCTGTCTGGCAGATTGAGTAAAGGGTTGCCCATGCTCTGGTAAGATTGCCGTTTCATGCAGTGAATCACAGGTTTGCTGCATAGATGCCGGGAACAACTCCTGTTCGGCAGGCTGTTTCCATGCGGTACGGGATATGATCGCCCGTTCATTCTCGCACAGTACCGTGGACATGCGCTTACCCAAAACACTGCATCTTGCCTGTGCTCGTAGAATTTCCTTATCCTTGTTTCGGATCACAGCCCGTAGATACGCTATGTTCAGTGTTCTCTGCCGGGTATCTTTCGGGTACTGATCGGGTATGCGCATGCTCTCTCAATGCAATCCATCTTCGCAGACCCCCAGGGTGAATCGTGTGCGGTTTATGCTTGAGAAGAAAATCCATCACTTGTGGGAAAACTGCTTACGAGATACATTTCTGCTATACATCGGCGATAACTGGTCAATTTCAGCTATACTCCTGGTATTCAAAGTAGGTACATGATACCAGGAGTCAACTCTTAGTAGAACAATGTGTTCAGCTGAAGCTTACCTTATCAGGCAAAAAACTGCTTAATGTCATCGTCAACAGTACCGATTCCGGCAATACCAAAATTATCGACAAGTACTTTTGTTACATTTGGCGAGAAAAAGGCTGGCAAAGTCGGCCCAAGATGAATATCCTTAACTCCAAGATAAAGCAAAGCAAGAAGGACTATTACTGCCTTCTGTTCATACCAAGCAATGTTGTAGATGATTGGTAACTTGTTCACATCGTTCAGATTGAAAATCTCCTTCAACTTCAGGGCAATCAAAACAAGGGAATAGGAATCATTACACTGGCCTGCATCAAGGACCCTTGGGATCCCGCCGATATCACCAAGATTCAATTTGTTGTATCTGTATTTTGCACAACCTGCAGTAAGAATTACAGCATCAGAAGGAAGTGCCTCAGCAAATTCAGTATAGTAATTTCTTGACTTTGATCTTCCATCGC
>CAYYPJ010000082.1:8999-10521 GCA_964473495.1 uncultured Spirochaetales bacterium | reverse complement strand
TGGTAGAGGAGGAGCTATGCCGAAGACCCTGAAGGTATTGATTACCTCTGGTGGCACCTATGAGCATCTTGATGGGGTGCGAATCATTTCAAACATCTCAAGCGGCAGAACAGGTGCGGCCGTGGCACAGCATCTCTGCAGGAGCGGGCTGGCTGTCCACCTGCTTCATGGGAAAGGATCTCTCATTCCCCGATGGGTTGACGATGATCTCTGCTCCTGCGAACAGTTCACCACCTTCTCGGATCTTGATAAGAAGCTCCGACGAATTCTTGCTGTGGATACTTCCATCAAAGCCGTTATTCATCTTGCTGCAGTCAGTGACTTCTCACCGCAGGCGATCATCTATGATGACGGGAGAGTCATACCTCCGTCATCTTCAGGCAAGATCCTGTCAAATATGGATTTCTCAGTACGGTTTACCCGGAACTATAAGATCATAGACCGATTGAAAGAGTATGCAAAAGAGGGGAATCGTGAAGATGAACTGCTTGTGATAGGATACAAACTGACACATACCAGTGATGCAGAAAAGAGGACTGCAGCAGTGCAAGAGCTGCTTGCACGGGGTGTGTGTGATCTTGTTGTTCATAATGATCTTTCAGAGATTGCAGGAGAGCAGCATAGAGCTAGCTATTACGGTGCAGACGGCAGCATCCTTGGTATAAGTGATACAAAACATGGGATGGGAGAGAGACTTTTTCGTTATATAACAGGAGAACAAGATGATATTATGCATTGATGCAGGGAATACCCAACTATACGGTGGACTCTTTCGGAATGGAGAAGTGGTCCTTCGTTTTAGAAAAGTCTCTGATATGGGGATATCCTCTGATGAATTAGGATTCTTCTTGAAAGGGGTCATCCGGGAGAACGGATTTGACCCGGATCAGATTCGGAGAGTGGCCTTTTGCTCAGTCGTCCCTGATATGAACCATGCACTGATCAACAGCTGCATACGCTATTTCGGTCGGGAACCATTTATCCTACGGACGGGGGTGAAGACAGGTTTGAAGATACGGTATAAGAACCCATCGGCTGTAGGGGCAGATAGAATAGCAAACTCCATTGCAGCTGTCGACCGATTCCCACGTCAGAACCTGATCATCACCGATTTCGGTACGGCAACGACCTTTGATATTGTGACAGCAGAGAAAGAGTATCTTGGAGGTGCAATAGTACCGGGGATGCGACTTTCAATGCAGGTTCTCGAGGAAAACACGGCAAAATTACCAAAAGTAGAGATAACCATTCCCGAAAAGGTCTGCGGACAGACGACCGAGAAGAGCATACAGGCTGGTCTCTACTATGGAGCATTGGGAACAATACGGGAGATTATCAGTCAAGTCACTGAAGAACAATTCGGCGGAGAGCGACCGAAAGTCATAGGGACGGGTGGTTTTTCAGGCCTCTTCCATAATACAGGCCTTTTTGATGAGATTCTTCCAGATCTTGTTTTGGAGGGGATCTTCAAGGCCCAGGAGATAAATCCATGATGATAGAAATGTTAAAGGGAAAGATCCAT
>CAYYPJ010000082.1:5001-8989 GCA_964473495.1 uncultured Spirochaetales bacterium | reverse complement strand
AGAGCGACAGTAACTGCGGCAGATCTGAACTATGTAGGTTCGATATCGATCGACCCTGAGCTCTGCAAAGCAGCAGATATGAGAGAGTATGAGAAGGTTGATGTGTTAGACATAACCAACGGGGTACGACTTACAACCTACATCTTATTGGGAAAATCTGGAGAGATATGCCTGAATGGTGCTGCAGCAAGACTTGTACAGTGTGGAGATCTCGTGATCATTGCAGCATATGCTTCCATGAGTGAAGAGGAGGCAGATGACTTTCACCCATCGATCGTGCATGTCGATCATAAGAACAGGATCGTAGAGAGAGTATGAATCACCCATTTTCTGATTTATCTTTCTGATAGAGGAGGTTGGCGAAGTCTTTGTCAGTCTTCCGCAACCTTCGGCTGATCTCACGAGCAAGATTCATGATGATCATGGAAAAGGTCTTTAGATGGGTCTTTGAGAGTTGATATAGATCATAGTTGGTAAAAGTCAGGACCTTTGTCGCCTGTGACGCGATTGCCGAAGCGGCACATGGTTGAATATCGATCAGTTCCATTTCCCCAAAAGTATCTCCAATATGCAGCGTGCTGATAAGTCTATTCTCTTCGTCTGCAATATCAGTATGTTTGACGATGTGTACCTCACCAGAGATAATGAAGAATATCCTGTTGTTAGATTCTCCCTGTCTCAATATGAACTCATCGGGTTCATATAACTCCTCATGGAGATATTGCTTTATATAGGCAAGCTCCTCGGTTGTGAGACCTCCAAAGAGACTGTGGGTGAATAGGAATTTGTCATCAATGCTGCATGCTTCTACCATGATTATATCATACAACTCCTTTATTCACTGTACAAGGAGGAAAGGGTAAACTTGTCTATTCAATCAAGGAATACGCTGCTGCATAGAGTGGACACATACTCATTTATGTTATCAGCATCAACAGAAATTGTCTGTAGAACGAATGGAGTTATCTTTGAGATCCAAGGTGGGTACCAATATATGAGCGAGATCAGACTAGAGACTGTGCCGAGCCGATGAAAGAGTCAATCTATTCGTGAGCCGTGTACCTGTTCTTCTAGTTAACTTTCTACTGATAAAATAAGCATCATGAAAGATTGCTACGACTATGCTAGCTTGGAAGAGGAATCCATACTATACTTGACAGAGATGGAGGTGAGTATGAATAGACGAGTAATATGCATGTTCATGGTGCTGTTTCTTTTTATCGGTATGGTACAGCTCTATAGCGAAGAGGAGAATCAGATGCCTGCTGTACGTGAAGGGGATCTCCGTTTGGGAACCAGTCTCTATATGCTGCCGCTCTTTACTATTGAAATGGTCAAACTTGCTCCTTTTGGATTGAGTGCAAATTACGGAGTAAACGATCACCTGGATCTTGTTGGATCTCTGGCACCATTAAATTATTATACCGCTAGAATACTGCCTGATATGATAACAGCACATAAGTATATCTTCATATATATAGGTGAAGTAGGTACACGGTATCACTTTTCTGCTTCTGAGAGTTCCTTCTTCATTGAAGCTGATCTTTCTACGCTTGGTATCTATGGGACTTCTGCTGATAGCGATTCCTTTCTTAATAGTATGAGAGGCGCAGTATATTTTGGCGGCGGCGGTTTGGGTTTTACCGGACCTGTCGGTAGTATGAATTTAGCTGTAGGAATCAATGTGTACTATTTGTTGAGTGATGGGGTAGTGAAGATTCCTATTCCTATCGTGAAAGCTAGTCTTCTCTGGTAATATATTCCGGGTCATTTCCTACAGAAATGGCTCCGATATGACAACAGATCATCAATCAGCTATCTCCATAGATGTAATCATCATCAAAATCGTAGTTTTCAAAGAGTAGCTCGTCCTCAGCATTCTCCTCATCTTCAAGTTCATCAGACTCTTCATCAGATTCGTCATCGAATTCCCCCATGAATTCATCTGAATTCTCATCAAGTTGGTCAAGATCCTCAACCTCATCCTCAATTTCGGAGTTGGAAAAGTAGTTGTAGAAATCATTTTCTGAAGCAAAATCTTTTCTTCGTTCTATTTTCATTACAGTCTCCAGATCATTCAACAAAAGCGCTATAGCTTATATGATCAACTAATTGTCAGATCCTGTCATTTGAACGAATTCAATATAACAGCATCCTAAATACCCCAAACATCTGTGATGTGTATACAATATCTACACCTCACAGGATTATCAATGAAAAAGATTATTGTTCTATCATAAGATGATCAGTAATTAGCAGTATGACAGTTATACAGAATGGTTTACCCTCCTTTGTATGACCCAATAACGTTTTATGATAAAGAACTGTTTTCTCACATAACCAAATCTTATTAAAGAGCAGTACGGGGTATGGCCAGCACACTGAAATTTTCTCCTGTATAAAAACCTTCTGCAGGAATGAAACACGTTCTCTGCCTGAACAGGATGATTTAAATATATCGTATACTAAATGAAAGTCAATAGTGAATTGATGTTGTACCGGAAGTCTAGGAAAAAGCTGATTGGTTGTTGAATGTCATTTCTCCTTGGGATACTATGAAGACGTTGATTTGCATAAGATGAGGTACTTGAAATGGCAGTGTATTGTGTGATTGGTAGTTTGAATATGGACTTGACTGCAGCATGTTATCGATTCCCTATACCCGGGGAGACAGTCATTGGCCGCTGTTTTAAAACATCTCCTGGAGGTAAGGGGGGTAATCAGGCTGTCGCTTTAGGATTCCTTGAGGCAGAAGTCTATATGATCGGGTGTCTCGGTGAAGATATGTATGGGAAACGCTATCTGACGCACCTTGATAACGCAGGAGTGGAGACTAGCGGTATTGAGATGTTCGATGATGTAAGTTCAGGGATCGCCTGTATTGAGGTGGAGCCGGATGGAATAAATAAGATTATTGTGATTCCCGGAGGGAACGCTATTGTTACTCCGGAATATATAACAAGACAGAGTTCACTGATCGAGCATTCAGATTTTGTACTTCTGCAGGGAGAGATCCCTTATGAGACGATTCTCTGCAGTGCAAAGCTTGCTAAATCATATGGCTGTACCACAGTCTTCGATCCCGCACCGGTTGGTGATTTCCCCAAAGAACTCTATACCTATATCGATATTATAACGCCCAATGAGGGAGAGACCTACCAACTAACGGGTATCGAACCAGTGGATGATGCCGCTGCCTATCGGGCGGCAAGGAGTCTTCTTGATATGGGCGTGGGCATTGCATTGCTGAAGTCAGGCTCAGAGGGAGCTTATTTTTGTGATAAACATGAGTTCTATCAGATCGAGGCAGACGCGGATGCTCATGTGGTTGATACGACAGCAGCTGGTGATGCCTTCAATGCCGGATTGGTCTATGCGTTAGGGGAGGGACATGCAATGGAGCAAGCTGTGACCTTTGCTAATGTGATAGCCGCTATGTCTATTGAACGATTAGGAGCACAGGCTGCAATGCCGTCGTTAGACGAAGCACTGAATCGGTATAAGAGCAAACGGCTGAGAAAACGTGCAATTGATATTTTATGATAATCTGATATGCTGAAGGTCTAACATGCGAGAATATGATCGATAGCAAGTTGTGCCAGCATAAGTCCAAATATTCCAGTGATTGTAGGCATGCTTCCCAGTACCCTTCGAGGACGGCCGCGGGTTAGTATTTGTTCGTTGAGTGCACCATATGCTTCTTCCTCCGGTTCTTTATAGGCAAAACTCACCTCTTCTGAAGAGAAAACAGTTTCAATCCCATACCCGATACCGCGTTTTCTCAATTTATGTCTTACCTGCCGTGCAAGAGAACAGGTATGTGTCTTCATCAGGTCTGCATGTGTGATGGCAAAAGGATCTGTACGCAGGGCAGCTCCCATGGATGAGAAGGTCTTTATTCCAGATTTCCATGATGACTCGAGTAATGAGAGCTTTGGACTCATGGAATCAATAGCATCAATGAGGCAGTCGGTGTGACCGGAAAGTA
>CAYYPJ010000082.1:0-4991 GCA_964473495.1 uncultured Spirochaetales bacterium | reverse complement strand
GCATGAGGGATTGATCTCTAGGATGCGTTCTTGTGCGATCTCACACTTCTTTCTTCCCATCGTAGATTCCAATGCTAAAATCTGTCTGTTGATGTTCGTGATTCCTAGTGTGTCAAAATCAACGATGCGTAGGTGACCAACACCTGAACGTGCTAAGGCTTCTACCGCATGTCCTCCGACTGCTCCTATCCCAACTATCGTGACATGAGAATCATACAGCTTCTGTTGTCTCTCTCTTCCGATCAAACGGCTTGTTCGTAAAAATCTTTCCATTAGTGTGCACTATATCAATTAATCGTTCTATGTCAATCGATTGGGTGTCTGCAATAGTTTGATACCAGGAGAATAACAGTTGTCCATAAGAGTATCCCTGCCACATCGTAGGAATGTAGGTGTAGGGGTAATCTGTCTCAAGAAGTATGTGATCCGGTGGGATATAAGAGAGGAGGTCCTGCACTTTTTGTTTTGAACGTAACAGATTTGGAGATATCGAGATATAACCGTGTAAGTCTAGGATATGTTTTGCAGTCTGTATAGAACCGAAGAATCCATGCATGATCCATGGGATAGTTATCTGCTGTTCTTTGACCATGGCTATAACCGATTCCATCGCATGTGACTGATGGAGGCATAATGGGCTCATTGTATCCTGGGCTATCTTGATCTGAGAAATAAGGAGTTCCAACTGTTCCAGCTTTGAGAAGAATGTATAGTAACGTTGATCGATACCGCACTCCCCAATACCAATAGAACGGTTCAGAGCTGTCTTACGCAACTCCTGTAGGTTGTTTTCCCATCCAATATCATCGATTGGTCCGGAACCGCATTCGGGATGAATCCCGAGAAACGGAAGGATGTATGAAGAATCTATGCTGAGGATCGTCGACCATTCATCCGGGGTGGCTGCATTGGTGAAGTAGAAGAACTCTTTGGGAAAGATCGTCTTGGGCGAATGAGTCAGATGTACATGGGCATCTAAAAGAGAAGGGTACTCATATTCAGAAGAAAAGGTAATCACGTAATACTCCTCATTAGTAAGAAAGACAAAGGGTGAACAAACAACACATAATTAAGTATAGCAGAATCTGCAGAGATTTCCAGATGTGGACTATGATAATTGTCTAAACACTTTGAAACAGATAGCGGCGTTATGTTTGATAAGTTCTGACTATTGCGCTGACAGTACTAGAGATAAATATTGACAATAGATAAAGGAATGTAAGAATCCTCAATCAGCAGGGAAGAGCATGGATGAAAGCAGCTTATAGTTGCCATGAGTTTCTGCTGTGCATTGATACTGATGATCGATCTTTATTATAATGAGTGAATATATTGTTGTGAGGTGTTAACTGACTATATGGTTGTTTCGCTGAATCAAAAACGATTGTTTCTCATATTATTGATCCTCTTCGCCGCATCGATGGTATCACTGCAGGCAGATGATGTCCCTCTTTCAGTCGTAGCAGTCCAATGGAAGATGCAGGATCGATATATCTATGATCAGGATCTCTTTTTCTCTGATGCAGAAGCAGCAGTCAGAGAGGGATTAAGTAAAAGCCAGGGGGACAGTACTTCGCCGTCCCTCATCATCTTTCCGGAATATACCAGTGTATTCCTTACTCTGGATACCTATGCTGCTAGTATCAAAGGGCAGGACGGATTTCTTGAAGCATGGGATACGGTTCAGAAACTCTATGGATATACGTCAATACAGGATATGTTCTGTAAAGAGTCTCATGCTGTGTATCAAAAGCTTTCTATATGGCAGGAGATCGCACGAAGAAATCACTGCTACATCATCCCGGGGACCTTCTTCGTCTATGACCCTGCAATTAAGCATCTTGTGAATAGATGGGTGCTTATCGCACCGGACGGGAGCATCATTCACTATCAAGATAAGGTTTTCTGTACGCCGTTTGAAACCAAATATTGCGGAGTAGAAGGTTCTACTGTTGCTGCGGCGTATCCAATAAAGATCGCAGGAAAGAAGATTGCGGTGACAATTTGCCGTGATACCTTCTTTGATCAGTGGGATGCTCATTTTGGATCTGTTGATCTCTGGATCGATATTAAAGCAAATGGAGCAGTATTTGATGCTAAAGAGCAGGAGACCTTTACACACGGAGTTCTTGAACGAATCACAAAGAGCAGAAGCAGCTATGGATTGACTCTTTGTCTGACTGGCAGCTTTCTGGATCTTTTCTGGGAGGGACGAAGTACACTGATTACGCAGCAGGGGGATGTGCTTGAGTCCTCAAAGAGTGTCGATGATTATGACCTCTTTTCCTTTGTGATACCATAATTCAATGATCTATTATCAGTGATACCTGTGATCTTATACTTCCCTTGGTCTCATAGTATCTTTATATTCACCCCACTCAAAGGTTGGGAGTCCACGGACCTTCCTAAGATCAGCCGAATGTCAGCCAGTTACGACCTGGAGTCTTATTGTCGTACATGAATTCGTCTGTACGTCCAAGGAGCATATCTTTGGTATCATCATTACAGATCATGGCTGCCACGTGCCGATATGGTGATGGATATTTTGGTTGGATCCTCCATGATGAAACTCTTCTTCTTTGAACTGCATCTCTTGTTCAATAGAGATCCTATTAACAAGTTTAGTCAGTGGATCAAGTAACATCAACTGTTTCAGTTCAGGTATCCCTGGTTTTTGTTGAAAGCTCATTAGAGAGATCAGTAAAGGGTTCTACTTCATGGATGATTGTTCTCTATCATCCGTAAGCATTGAGGTCTATGTTGATATGGGAACTCTATGTTCATCTTTATGATGGAGAAACAGCTCGATCTCCTGCCTCTTTCCGTCTATAGAGGAGTCCACCATAAAATGTATATAAAATCTTGCGCATGTTCCTATTTGGATTCTGATTCCTGTGATTCTTCTACTCGGAATCATTTGATGTGATTAGCATCCTACAGCTATAACTCACTGGCAATTCCTAGGATACCTCGTGATATGTGTTAAGAAGATATACGATTCTTTCCACTTTGCTTAGCTCGATAGAGAGCCTTATCTGCCTGGGTTAGAGTGGCCCGTGCTGAGTCGGTGGATTCTCTTGCACACAAACCTATGCTTATGGTTGTCTCAGCACGTTTTGTGCCTGTTTCTATAGCCCTGCAAATACGAGTTGCAATTTTTCTTGCATCTTCTATGGTTGTATGACGCATGATGATAATGAACTCATCACCACCATATCTGCCAAAGATATCTTGACTGCGTAGGTGTTTTCTTGTAAGGTCGCACACCTGCTGCAGCGCTTCATCTCCCTCTAGATGTCCATAGGTGTCGTTGATACTTTTAAAATTGTCGATGTCATAGATACCAATGACATAATCACATTCTGAATGAAGTTTGAGTTCTGTTAGTATGGTGCTGATATACCGGTGGTTATAGGTCTTGGTCATCTCATCAGTGAAGGAAAGATCATTAAGCTGATAGTGCACATGTTCATTAATCTTCTTTTCCCGAGATATTAAGAGTATCAGGATTCCGTTGGCAATAGAGAAAGTTATGAGTTCCACAAGTGTCTCGTGCTGTGGAAGTGAGCTGAAAAAGAGATCACTGATTGAGTAGATGATGACGGTCAGGAAGTATAGAGCAAGTAGTATCTTCTGTACTCGTCCATCAGTATAGATGATGATAGCAGCCGTAACAGTGATGATCACATAGGTCGTGTGAGTGGTAAGTCCATCAAAGAAGTACCAGATGAATGGTGTCAGGACAAATGCAAAATAGATGAGCAACAGAACGATTGCACCCTTCTCTAGATGTTTCCTGAAGAAAAACAGATAGACGACCATCACATAGACAAGTCCGAAGATACTGAGGATCAGATCGTAGGGCTGATATCCCCTGATGAAGTTGATTGTACTGGTAATAAGACAGATAACAACAGTTATGAACGCCATAATGACTGCATGGAGATTCTTATTGCGTGTTGCCAATTTAATGATTTCGTGTGTAGTTATCTTTGATACCATAATGTTGAATAGTGTATAGGTAAAACAAAAAGAATTCCATCATTTTTCTATGTGTTAGACACATTTCTGCACAGATTAATGGACCGACAGGACCCTTATTTTAATCAGGTGCCCAAATTGCCGGTAGTCTTGTCCCTGTCGGATTGTTTATAAGGCTGTAGAGTTGGACATGGATAGAACGTTATGGCAAATTCGTGTATTCGCGGGACGTTATAAGAAATATACTATTATAGAAGCATTTGATATCTCTTGACGTTAGTGTCGCAAAGAGTTGTTATTTGACTATGATAAGTGGTCTTGCATCAAAAGAAACAGAAAAGATCTGGAAGGGATCAAAATCACTGGAATTACCTTTAGATATTCAGGATACGGCAAGAAAGAAATTAAGAATGCTAAATAATGCACAGGATCTAAATGATTTGAAGATTTCACCTAACAACTGATTAGAAGCTTTAGAAGGGAATAGATCAGGATTCTTCAGTATAAGAATTAATGGACAATGGCGAATCTGCTTTGAATGGGATCATGGGAATTGCGGGAAAGTAGGAATTGTGGATTATCATCAGGAGGAAGTTCATGGATGAATTACCCGATATACATCCAGGAGAAATATTGAAAGAAGAGTTTCTGGGACCTCTCAAAATTTCCGCGTATAGATCAGCAAAAGATATCAAGATTCCTCAAACGCGCATATCTCAAATAATCAAAGGGAACAGGCGTGTAACTGCGGATACAGCTTTAAGACTATCTACATATTTCGGGAACTCACCACGATTTTGGCTGGGATCACAGAATGACTATGATTTGGAGAAAGGAAAAATCAGATTGGAGGAAGAGCTTAAGGGAATTCAGAGAATCAAGACTTCCTGAAGACAGTAAACTTCTTATAACAATGAATCACTTGGGCTTGTCAATGACTTCGTGCACATGGTTCTCAATATTTCACTCTGTTTTCATACATAATAGAAAACTGGTTGATTGCGAGACCC